>JBIKWL010000216.1:0-6710 GCA_044356335.1 Candidatus Sericytochromatia bacterium | reverse complement strand
TCTCATAATAAGCTTCCAGGCCAATATGTTCAATCGCCTGATCATCGGGAGGGGCAAAAGCCTCATAAGCCGGGCTGTAATTTTCAACAGCCAGATCGATCAAGGCCAAGGGCAAACTGTTTTCGCGGGCCAAACGCAGACCTTCGATCATCGAATCGTTGGGAAAGACAGGAATATAACTAAACGAACTGTCTTTTTGGCTGACGCACAACAGGCTCAGACGCGGCAAACGGGCAATACCCTGCAAAATATCCGAGGTGTAGACATCGGGCAATTCAACAGCCACGACATCAGGCAGAATTTCAGCGAAGGCCTTGCGCACCTCGCGGGCAAATTGCAGGCGATTGTGAAAAGAGGGAATACAGGTGATATTCCCAAACTGCAGCAATGACATCAGTCCTCTTCGAGATCGTCGTCGGCAAAATCCGCCAGGTCTGAAACATCAGTGGGTTCGCTATCGGGCCATTCATCTGCACTTTCATCATTTACGCCCAGATTTAACTCCTCGTTGAGGCTCAAAACGGAGGGTGCCCCCAAGAGCAAAAGATCGTGCAAACGCGAAATGGCCTCTTCTTTTTGGCCCACACAGTTTTCAAGATAAAAACCCAAAGCATGGCTGTCCATGGTCTGCAGCAAAGCCTGCTGAATGGCCTCTTCTTGGGTGATTTGTCCCAAGTGTAGCAATTTGACTGCATAGCGGGCCAGATTGACCCCGTCGCGGGTGGTATAGGCGCGGTTTTCTTCGTGAGAACGGCTTAAAAAGTCGGAGATAATTCCCAAGATATCTGCGGGCGCTTCGGGCAAATGGGCTTCGAGAATGGCCAATTCTTCTTCTTGGCTGGGAAAACCCACTTCGATTTGGGGCTGCAGGCGTGACTGAATATAGTCGGGCACATCAAAGGTGCTGGCGTCTTCATTCATTGTCACAGCCAGACGAAATTCGGGGTGGGCGGGAATTTTAATTCCTGCCACCAGGCTTTCAACATACCTGCGCATATCCAGCAATGGCGCCAAAGAGGCCCAGCTTTTTTCACCCATGCGATTGCCTTCATCGAGAATGCAGATTCCCCCTTTGAGCATGGCAGTAACCAAAGGGCTGGCATGGTAGCGAATGTTTTGATTCGCGCCTATCACAGGTGTGACCAACAGGTCTTCAGGGCGCGTGTCCACAGTGCATTGAAAGAGGTAAACGGCCTGACTCATTTCTTCTGCAACACAATAGGCCAGGGTGGTTTTGCCGATGCCAGGTTTGCCCACAATCCGGGGGCTCATCGGCAGGTCCTTATTCGAGAGAATCAGCCAGGCGGCTTCGAGCTGCCGTTTGACTTCTTTATTGCCGACCCAGGTCAGGTCCATCGTGGTCGCCTGGGAGAGAATCAGCTCTACTCCCTGTATCAACATGCTGTCCATATTTGGCTGCAACCTCTGGTTTTGTCGTCAGGGTATTTTAACACATCCTTTGGGTCCTGCTTGGGTGCGCTGCCATCATGTAACATTATTTGTTGCATAAAATTCACTCAGGCGCTATCATGAAACTATATAGGTTACATAAAATGAGGTTTTGAGATATGCATGAATCAGATAATGCTGCGCTCTCTGCGGATTTTGAAGTCTTAATCATTGGCGGCGGGGCTGCAGGTCTCGCTGCGGCGCTGACGCTTGGGCGATTGCGGCGAAAGGTTTTGCTCTGTGATGATCAGCAGCCCCGCAACCAAGCTGCGGCACATATGAACAATTTTCCAGGTTATGATGGGGTTGCCCCTGAGCAATGGCGAAATCAGGTCAGGCTTGAACTGCAGAAATACCCAAGCCTCGCGCTGCAGTCCACGCGGGTCATAAAGATCGCTCAAAGCGGCACAGGTTTTGAAGCTCAACTGTCCTCTGGTGGCAGTGTATTTGTTCAAAAAGTGCTCCTGGCCTATGGGATGAAAGATCGCCTGCCAGACATTCCGAACCTCGCTGAACTTTGGGGGAAAACGGCTGTGCATTGCCCCTTCTGCCATGGTTTTGAATTTCAGGATCAGGCGCTGGCGCTTTTGGGGGACGGCGAGATGGCGTTGCATCTGCTTTCCATGCTCTTGGGATTAAGCGAGAACCTGATGCTCTTGACCGATGGCCCCTCCCTGCTGACCCCGGAACAAAAGCAAAAAATCGCCGCAAAAAATATTCACCTGGTCGAAACGCCGATTCAAACACTTGAGCATACGGGACCCAAGTTGGAGGCCGTTGTCTTTGCCGATGGCAAACGCATTTCCAGAGACGCCTTGTATGTACAGACCGCCTTCCCAGTTCACTTAAGCGCTCACCTGGGTGAGGATTTGGGTTGCAAGCTTACGGATTTTGGCTGGTACGAGGTAGATGCCTTTGGCAAAACCACTGTGGAAGGCGTTTACGCGGCTGGGGACATTGCGGGCACCCATGGAATGTCGGTCGTGAATTCAGCGGCGTTTGGCAGTACCGCTGGCGCCCGAATTGCGGGTGAGTTATTGCTGCAAAAAAGTGGATTTTAAGGGGAAGAGGATATGACAAACTTGAACGAATCACAGCGCTTGATCCAGAACTGGGAAGACCATATGTTGTCTTTCTGCCCAGGGAGAGATTCGGCGTTTGAACTATCAACAGAGTTGATTTTTGCCACGGCAAAACCCACAACTGAAACGGGCCTGCGTGTTGCGGACATTGCCTGCGGCTATGGCGGCTGGTCCCGGTTTTTACAGACAGCAGCAACTGCGCGTGGTGTATACGTTCACTTCACGGCCCTCGATGCCGCCGCATCGCGTTTGGCGGTTTACCAAGCTGTCTTGGGTGAGGAAAATGTCAGCCTCGTGCCGGGCCAACTGCTGGAGACCTTGCCTGTATTGGCTGAAACGGAACATAAAACGGGCAGTGAATCTGTCTTTGATGCCGCGTTCTTTGGCTGGACCGCCCACGAAATACCCTTGGAACAATTGGAGCAGATCTATCTGGGCGTCCGCCGAATATTAAAGCCCGATGGCCTGTTTTTTCTGGCAGATTTTATGCCTGCAGGCAACCCGGTCATCGCTGCTCTCAGCTCTCAATTGACGCAGCAACGCAGAGCTGCAATTATGGCGGACCCTGAGCGCAGGCAGCAGGAGCAAGCGTTACATGGCATTCATCGCCACAGCGGGCACCACCCTGGTCATCATCAAGCTCATCATCCTGGCGGTCAGCATCGCCATTATTCAGCCGAGGAACATCTGGATTTATTGCGCAAAACAGGATTTGCAATCAACGAAGAAATCTGGCGAAACCTGAACAATGCCATGCTCTTGGCCCTCAATCCGGGTTAATCCGGGTTAAGCTGTTCTCGGCAATCAGCAGTCACTTCCCGCAGAACCTGAAAGTCGTTTTGAATCTGAGACAGTTTAATTTGGGCAAACCTTGCCAATAACAATTGTTTGGCCTGTTCAAGCACATCGTCAATGGCCTGGTTGACGGCCTTTTCGACGAGACAATGATGGGTGTTCGTCGCCGCCCCAATGGCAAAAATAGCGGGCGCTCCCAACGCCTGATAAATATCCAGCAGGGTGATTTCTTCCAAAGGGCACATCAGGCGCCAGCCTCCCCCATGGCCTTTTTCCGACTGCACATATTTTCTGTCTCTCAATCCAGCCATGGTGCGCCGGACCACCACCGAATTGGTGTTTAACATTTCGCCGATGGCCTGGGAGGTCATGGGTTTTTGGGTGTGGCTCATGTGGATCAGCACATGTAACATGCGCCAAAGTCGGTTGTCGTTTTTCATGGGGTCCTGGGGTTTGAAGGGGTTGCTTTGAGTTCAGCATAACATTTTTAAGTTCCGAAACGGCATGACATTGGTATCAATTGCTTTCTTAAAACTATTTTTGAAATTCTTAAAGACATAGGACCAAAATTGGGAATATAACAGTGAAGTCAGCGCAAAGATCGCCTGATTCTATCAGTTCAAAAGTAGGGAGAAATGAATAAAGGTCGCCCATCGCTGCTGAAGATAGACAATTTGAGCTATTACCTGCTTGGTTTAGGTCTGTTTAATTGCGGAATTTTTTTGTTGATCTTCAGTAATTTTTTCGTTCAAGCATATGTATATTTGGACCGAATGGTCTGCTGCTGTTGTGGTTCTTATGTATTTAAATGGTATTTTTTACCAAAATACCTTCAATTTGAATATATGAAATATCTTCTTGGCTTTTTTGTGGTTCTTTTTTCTCTTGAGGCGCTGATCTTGTTTCTGAGGAGCAGAGCACAATTGCCTATTCACTTGCAGATAGGCTTAGCAGTCGGTTGGCTTATCCGCGCGTGTGTGCGCAATCTGGCTGGTTTATTTGGACTCATGGCATTTTTGGCTCAACCTGGGGCACGTGAAGTATATCTTGGCCTGGCGGTTGCAGCGCTTTTTTTTATTTATTGGGCGCAAAGAGGTTATTTTGCTGGATATGATTTATCTACTTTGCCAGAAAATGGTCCTCCTCACTTGTCCCTCGAAGCTCAAAAATGGGGGTGGCAGGCATGTCTCATTGTGATGGTATTTTTTCTATTATCCCAAGGATTAAATATATACTTTTTGCTTCTCCAATTTGTCATCAGTTCTCCGCTTTGGGGAAGTCTTGGCTTGGTACTGAGCGTGGCTATTTGTGTCAAGATCGTGAAGAATGCGGTGTAATTTTGCCCAATTTCGAATTTCTCTTGCTCTCGAGATAAAAAGAAAATTATGAAGGAAAATATCTAAATTGAAAAATAATACATTGCTTTTGATCCGTATTTCTTTTCTTCTTTTACTTTTTCTGATAACAACTTCTCAGCCTGTAAATGCTTGTGATTGCTCTAAAATATCCAGTATCAAAGCCAATATGCACACCTTACAGACCATATTAGAAACTTTTGGTGTTGATCACCACTATTATCCAAAGACAGTGATTAAACTTGAACATCAGGCACGTAACGCTGATAACCCCTATTGGAAAGACTTTGTGAATCCCATGACTTCACAACAGGGTTTTTTAAAATCTTTCGCTGATTTAAAAATGTATCATCTGCCAGCGGCCCAATTGAAAGAACAGTATGCCGAAATCTTGGGGCTGCGATTCCTACTGATAGAACCGGACTTACAAGCCAATACCTCAGGTATGGTTTTATATGACTTTGTCTCCAAAAACAAATATTTTATCTATGGGTTAGATAAACAAGGCGATTTTATCAGAGATAAAGGTCAAATTTTTACTCTGAGCAATTCATGAAACCGATACTCAAGTCTCTCTGGAGTTGGAAAACCCCGCTGTATTATCTCTTTTTACTGGGGCTCTATAACTGCTCAGTTATTTTTTTTATTTCAGGGCTTTTGGCTATTTGGATATATATTCGCTGGCTGGAGGGATTGATATTTTGCCATTGTAGCTATATGCCATTTTTGTTTTTGCCCTATTGGGTACCCTCTCCTTTGAACTGGACTTTTTTCTCGCGTATCTTTACCAGTTATTTTCTTATTTCAGGGCTTGAATATGGGGTCTTGGCATACAAAGTCAAAACGAAATTCAGTGGCCAGAACGACCACTGTTTTTGACAGCTTTAGCGGGGCGGGTTTTATTGAAGAATTTAACTGGTTTAATCTTTTTTTTAATGCCTTTTGCGATGCCCTCAGCTCAAGATACCTATTTATTGAGTGGATTTGTGAGTCTGGGATTTATTTGGATCGCGCAAAAGGGAACATGGGGTGAATTCAGATTAAATTACCAGTCCAAGCAAACCTGGAAATGGGCAGAAAATCCGATTATCTTTCTGCTGTTTGGATACGCAACAATCTGGGCGGTTGTGTTGTTTGGTGTGATTCCCGCTTTCTTTTTGGGACCGGTTGAATTTGTCTTTTTGGCGTTTTTTCACCCTGGGATTTTAGTGCCTATTCTCTTTGCTATTTTTCTTTGGTGGAAAATAGGGCAGAAATCCCGCCCTTTGCCCTAGTCATTACAACTGTTTCTGAATCCGACCAAGCCCCCCTATCAAACGACTGAGGGCGCCTGGCGCGATAGATACCAGAGCAGCAGCAAAGCCACCAAAAGGCTGATCAAAAGCGTGAGCAGCTTGCGGTAATGGGCGGGAATGCCGCTCAAAGGGCCTTTCACGGCCCTACCGCAGCAGATGATTGAGCAGATTTTGCAACACGGCTGGGGTCTGGCCCTGATTCATGCCTGGAATATCTCCAAGGGTCAGCCCGGCCACCGTCTCGGCATTGAGCAAGGCCTGGCCCAGATTTGGCCGCTCCAAATAGTTCTGACGAATCAGGCGATAGGTTTCCCAGGCGCTGCGCTGGCTCTGCAAAAAGGTCTCTAAGTCCTCAGGGCTGCGATACGTTGCCAATTTTTGCTGAAAGGCCTGCACCAGATAGGGTTCAGCCACCGCTGCAATAAAATACTGAATGATCTCCGCCGGATAACTTTTGGGGCCAAACAGGGCTTCGTAACGCTGAATTAAACGTTCGAGTAAGTAAAAGAAGGCAGGGCCCCAATTGCGCCCATGGGTAAATTGCTCGTTTTTTTTGTGGTCGACATAAGCCACGGCAATTTCGGGGCTGTAACCCACTTCATAACGGCCCAAAAACTCGGCAGTTAAAAGCCAGTCCCAGGCACTGTGGGCATTCTCACCCGCTTCGGGATCGGCCTTGGAGAGTGTGAGCAGCTCAGCCTTGCGAAAGAGCGCCCCGCCGCCAAAAAGCGGGT
>JBIKWL010000215.1:0-6712 GCA_044356335.1 Candidatus Sericytochromatia bacterium | reverse complement strand
AGGGACAGAGCATTGCTTTTGCAAAACAACTATTAGGTCAAAAGGATTGCTATTAAACGATTTGAGTCGATGAAAATCTTTTTCTGGAAAACTCTAATTGACATTTATGTGGGTTTGGCCCGCGGAGTCGGCAAATATTTCAAAGAAGATGTAAAAGCTGTTAAGATAAGTGAAAGTAAGGCCTTGATCACTTTTCCATAGGAATAGAAATTGCGTTAAGCAACAATGAAAGGAACTTTGTCGCCCAATGCAAATCTTCAATATTCCCGGAAAATTAGATGTCAATTGGATTCCGGAGGTCTTTGCCCTCATTGACACCTGGACCAATTTAACGGTCAACCGTTACAAATCCCAAGAGGGGCCTCAAGGCTTGCAATGGGAGGAAGTGGTCAGCGTCAATGACGCCATTGGCTCAAAGAGCATGCCGCTTAGCTTTGAATAATATTCTAGATCGCCATATTGCCCTGATTGGATTGCCCTCCAGTGGCAAAAGTACCCTGGGAAAGCGTTTGGCTGAGGCGTTGAAACGTCCTTGGCTCGACAGTGACCATTGCTTTGAAGCTGAATCGGGTGAAAAAATTGCAGAGCTTTTTGTCCGTGGCGAAGAAGCCCGTTTTCGCCAATGGGAGCAGAATTGGTTGGAGGGTCTGTCCCTCCAACCAGTGGCGGTGATCAGCACGGGAGGTGGCCTGCCCTGCCAACCCGGTGCGTTGGAAAGGTTAAAAAACGCTGCGTTTACAATCTATTTAGAGGTCGATCTCAATCTGATTAAATCCCGGCTGCGGGCCTCCCAGCATCCGCTCTTGCTCTCCCGCAGCCCAGCTGAATTTGAAGCCCTGGTTGAATCGCGTCTGCTGATCTACGCCCAGGCCGACTATACCCTCAAAGCCCTGGGAACGCCTGAGCAACTGCTTGAGACTTTGCTAAATGATAGGTCCTTTGGTATGCCAGGAAAACGTGGGTCTTAAAGCGATCTCAGGCAGCGCACAAGCGGTCTGCCCCTTAAAACCCAACCCCTATTCCCCGCCTCTCTGTTAAACTGAATTCAACTCAAGAAAGAGGAAATTCCCATGGCCGAACAGTATATTTTTCAAACCTACAAATTGACCAAAATTGTCCAACCCAATAACCGCGAAATTCTCAAAGACATCACCCTGAGCTTTTTCCCAGGCGCAAAAATTGGCGTGATTGGCCACAACGGGGCAGGCAAATCGACTCTGCTCAAAATCATGGCGGGGATCGACACCAATTTTCAGGGCGAAGCCCGATTGACCCCTGGTTTTACTGCTGGCTATCTCTCCCAAGAGCCTCAACTCGACGAGTCCAAAGATGTGCGTGGCAATGTCGAAGATGGCGTCGCAGGCATCCGCGATCTGCTCAAGCGCTTTGAAGATCTGAGCATGAATTACTCTGAAGAGACCGCCGATGAATTTGCCCGCGTGCAGGACCAGATTGAAGCCGCAGATGGCTGGAATCTCGATACCACCTTGGATATGGCCATGGAAGCCCTGCGCTGCCCGCCTGGCGATTGGGCTGTGGACAAACTCTCTGGGGGTGAACGCCGCCGTGTGGCCCTGGCGCGCTTGCTTTTGCAGGCACCGGATTTGCTTTTGCTTGATGAGCCCACCAACCACTTGGATGCTGAAAGTGTGGCCTGGCTCGAAACCCACCTCAAGAGCTACAAAGGCACTGTGATTGTCGTGACCCACGACCGCTATTTCCTCGACAATGTCACCGACTGGATTCTCGAATTGGAATCTGGCAAATCTTATCCCTGGGAAGGCAATTATTCTTCTTGGCTCGAGCAAAAAGAGGCCCGTTTATCCACCGATCAGAAACAGGCCGAAGCCCGTCGCAAGACCCTGCAACAGGAGTTGGAGTGGGTGCGCATGACCCCCAAAGCCAAACACGCCAAGAGCAAAGCCCGTCTCAGCAATTACGAAAAATTGTTGGCCGAAGACCAAGAGCTCAAAGTGGAAGGGGTCGAAATTTACATTCCCTCGGGCGAACGCCTGGGCAATATTGTGGTTGAAGCCGAGAACCTGACCAAGTCCTTCGACGATAAATTGCTGTTTGAAAACTTCAGCTTTCGCTTGCCTCCGGCTGGCATTGTCGGTGTGATTGGGCCCAACGGGGCGGGCAAAACCACCCTGTTTAAGATGATTACCGGCCAAGAACAGCCCGACAGTGGTTCAATGCGCATTGGCGATTCGGTTGAATTGGGTTACGTGGACCAAAACCGCGACAGCCTCAACGGCGACAAATCTGTCTACGACGAAATTTCTGAAGGCTATGAATTTGTGCAATTGGGCAAAAAAGAAGTCAATGCCCGCGCTTACGTGGCCAAATTTAATTTCCGCGGATCCGATCAGCAGAAAAAAGTCGGTCTGCTTTCAGGTGGGGAGCGCAACCGGGTCCACATGGCCAAGCTGCTCAAAAAAGGTGGCAATCTGCTCTTATTGGACGAACCCACCAATGACCTCGATGTCGATACCCTGCGTGCGTTGGAGTTTGGCCTGAATAAATTCCCCGGCTGTGCCATGGTGATCAGCCATGACCGCTGGTTTTTAAACCGCGTCGCAACGCATATTATGGCCTTTGAGGGGGACAGCCAAGTGACCTTTTTTGAAGGCACTTATGAAGAGTACGAAGAGGACAAACACCGCCGCTTGGGTTCTGCGGCGGATCAGCCTCACCGTTTAAAATACAAACCGCTCTCAAAGAAGTAAAAACTGATCCAGATCAGTTTTTGGATTGCTGTGCGTCATGGGGATTGCCTTTGAACACCTATACCATAGGGGGTAATGCAGGAGAATAAATCTCCTTAGCAACAAAAGAGGTAATTCCCATGAAACTAAAATTATTTATTGCCGCCCTGAGTGCGGCATTTGTTTTGACTTCTCTGCCGGCCTTTGCAGCTCCTGCTCAGGCAAATACCTCATACACACTGGCTTTGAATTCCTCCAGCCTGGATTTGCCCAGTGTGTCGCTGACCAGTGATCTGCGTCAGGAATTGCAGTCAGCGCCCCTCTTGTCCTTTTCTGCAAGCGCAGCGCCCTCCCATGGAACCACGATTTTTGGTCTGCCCCTGAATATGGGACCGATTGACCGCATCCTGCGGGGCGTCATTGCTGCAGGCCTGATTGGCACTGGGATTTATGGCCTGAGCAGCAATGCCATCTCCGCCCCGATCAGCTGGACTCTGATTGGTGTGGCTGCGATTCCGACAGCCACAGCAGCTTCTGGTTATTGCCCGCTCTACCAACTCTTTGGTTTGGACTATTCGTTCTAAATTCCCAACGATTTGCTTCTGTGCGCTAGATACCAACTCCGGACAGGGACTTTCTGTTAAACTGAAGGTCAGTTCTGTCTGGAGTTTTTTAGCCATGTCTTCCCCCCCATCCACCCCTGAAAATTTACCCGGTACCACCCCCGAAACAAATCAGTCTACCTCTGGGTTCCAGCTCTCTGGGCCCGCCAAAAAGGGCCTGATGATCACCGCCCTGGCATTGCCTTTGATCGGCGCGGCCCTCTTTGTCTTCAAACCAGGAGCCGGCCCCCAGGCCCTGGCGGATTCTCCCCATGCCGCCCCCGTGGTCTTGAGCCCCACCGATTTGCGTGCAGCTTTGCCCCCTCAAACCCAAGAGGGTCAACCCACAGAACTGCGTTTGCACCTGCAACTGTCTCACAAAGCGGCTCCCCTCAAGCTTAAACTCAGTTATGCCGACACCAGCTATACAGGTGATGCCAAAAATGTGGAGCAAAACCTGGAATGGGGTGGCGAAGCCCTGACCATTCCGCTGATTTTTGAGAGCCCTGGCAAAAAAACACTCGAAATAAAAAACAGTGAAAATGCCCTCCTCAAAACCCTGCCGATCGAGGTCAAACCTTTCCCTGCAACAGTATTTCCCAAAGCCTGGGAGCAATACAAAGACATGGAAACCAACAATCCCCAGCGCTTTAAAATTTGGGCCAATCTTTTCTACGACGAGAAAAAAGCCCCACAGCAGCGGCAATACGTCCAAATTACCTATGATGATCGGATTGTCGATCGCTTTTTGGTTTCTTCGGGAGCCCCAGGCCATGCCACACCCACAGGCAAATACAAATTGGGTTTCAAAGATTATTATCCCCGTTCAGCAAGGTATAACAACACACCCATGCCCTTTTGGAGTGCGATCAACGTCAATGGTGTGCAAGGGGAGTATGGTTTTCACTCCCTTGAAGACGGGGGATATCTCTATTTACTCGGTCGCCCCGCCTCCCATGGTTGTATTCGTTTGAGCCGCTTGCCATCGGTCGAAACCGATCCCAAAACAGGCGTTAAATCCTGGGGAGATCGCGGCGGCGCTCGTTGGATCTACGATCGCGTGCCCCCAGAAACCCCTGTCACTATCTTTAAAACCATGCTCTCTTCCTTTGAATTTCAGGACTACGAGGGCTATTTGGTTGCCCAGGCCAAAGCCGCTCAAGCGGCACAAGCTGCAAAGAAAAACAAAGTCTCAGAAAACAAGCAAAACGGCTAATTCGCCTTTAGAAAGTATCTTCGATGTTTGAATTTGAATTGCAAGCCGTCTGTCCGCAGACAGGTGCGCGTGCAGGTCGTTTGGCCACCCCTCATGGTTGGGTAGAAACCCCTGTCTTTATGCCCGTGGGCACCCAGGCCACCCTCAAATCTGTGCCCCACAACCCCTTTCTTTTGGAGATGGAAACCCAGATCATTCTGGCCAATGCCTATCACCTCTATTTGCGTCCCGGCACCGCCCTGGTCAAAAAAGCCGGGGGATTGCACAAATTTATGAATTGGCCCCGCCCAATGTTGACCGACAGCGGGGGATTTCAGATCTTCAGCCTCAATTCCCTGCTCAAAATCTCTGAAGAGGGGATCAAATTTCAGTCCCCCCGTGATGGGGCCTATCACTTTATTTCACCCGAAAAGGCCATGGAGATCGAAAATGATTTGGGCGCAGATATCATGATGGCCTTTGACGAATGTTTGGCTGCCGGTGTCACCGAAGCACAAACCCGGGCCTCGGTAGCCATGACCTCGCGCTGGGCCGAACGCTGCCTCAAAAGCCATGCCCGCCCCGAAGATCAGGCCCTGTTCGGAATTGTACAGGGCGGTATGTTTCAGCATTTGCGTGAACTCAGCGCCCAAGACATTACCTCTTTGGATTTTCCTGGGTATGCCATTGGTGGGCTTTCTGTCGGTGAAAGCATGGCTGAAATGCACAAGGTATTGGACTGGACTGTGCACCATCTGCCGAAGCACAAACCCCGTTATTTAATGGGTGTTGGCACACCTGTAGATATGCTCAAAGCCGTTGTAACGGGCATAGATATGTTTGATTGCGTGATCCCCACCCGTTTGGGTCGCCACGGCCAAGCCATGTGGCTGAATGATCGGGTGGTCTTGCACAATGCCAAAAATCGCGAAGATTTTTCCCCCCTCTTTGCAGATTGCGCCTGTTATACCTGCAAAAATTTCACCAAAGCGTATATTCGTCATCTGTTTAAAGCCGAAGAGCAATTGGCAGGGACACTCGTCAGCATTCACAACATCCACTTTTTGGTCCACCTGATGCGCGATGCCCGCCAGGCGATCTTAAAGGGCCAATATGGTGATTTCTTGACCGAGCGGGGTCTTGGCTCCCTTTCCTCAGAAAATCCCACTTAAACTCAGTATGTCTCCATTGCCATTAAAACCCAAACTGGCTTCAAAATGGGGAGTAAAGCGCCATGCCACTTCAAAGCCACTGGCAGGGGTTAAAAAGGTCCAGCCCACCCCTGTTTCGTTTTTGTCATTGGCAGGCTCTTCAAAGGGCAGAAAAAAGTTAAAACCGGGAACCAGATTCAGACGCAGGCGCAATTGCTCCGAAAAAAGATAGCTGAAACAGGCTCCCATTTCTAAACCCACCGGTGAGAGCGGAGCGCTATCTGGGGTTGATCGTAAATTGATTTGGCCAAAGGCCCCTGCCACAATAGTGATCAAAAAACCGTCTTGTTTGAGCAAAGGAAATTGCAAATGCAGATCGTAATTGGAAATGCCAAAACGCGAAAAATAATACCAGGGTGTGGCCGCTGAACCTCCCAGGCGGGTATTCAAAGGCAGGGGCAGCTCAAAAGCCAAAGACGGACCACTGCCCAAACTGACCAAGCTGCCAGTGGCATCAGCCGCAGGTAAACTGGAGGCCTGGGCCTCAGTATGGGTGAACCAAAGTCCCCAGCCCAAGAGGCAGAACAGCAAGTATTTCATCAAAAGCTATAATTAACGCCGAAGATATCGCTGTTGCCATTAAACCCAGCCGTGATTTCCAATTGCGGCAGGGGATAATAGGCCACTTCAACCCCTCCTGCAGGAGGGAAAAGTCCCCAGCCGGTCGAATTGGGAAAACCCAAACCTGGCACAATATTCACACGGGCGGTAAAAAATGCGTTGATTTTATAAGCAATGCCAACCCCTGCTTGAATCCCAAAAGGCGAAAGTTTGAGATCTGTTCGCTGCGAGGTGTTGATGTCCCCAAAGACCCCAATGATGCCTGCAACACTCAAGTTCTCAGTCTGAATCAGGCGATAACTCAAATGAGCATCGTAGCGGGTAAAGCCAAAGGCCCCATAAAAAAAGGGCATGGCCGCAGAGCCCCCCAAGTTAAAGTTATCTCCCAAAGGGATTTGCAGGGCCACGCCTGGGGCCGTCCCCAGACCCAGGCGC
>JBIKWL010000089.1:0-22612 GCA_044356335.1 Candidatus Sericytochromatia bacterium | reverse complement strand
ATGCGCCGCCCAGGAGACAAATTGTTTGCGCAAAAACATATGCCAATGGGCTCCTTTTAAATTTTCGGCAAAGAGCAGCCAGCCGCCCGGCCGCAAGACCCTGAGAATTTCAGCCATGACCAGCGGTTTGGGATCGCTCTCTGCTCCCCGGCGAATCCCCCCTAACACGGATTTAAACACCACCAGATCTTGACTCTGATCAGGCAAGTCCAAAGCTTTTGCATCCAAAGCCAGATAGCGGATCTGGTTTTGGCCATAAGCCTGGTGCAAAGGACGGGCCTTGGCTTCGGGGGAAGTCAGATCTGAACACAAAACCTCTGCTTCCTGTAAAGCAAAATAGAGCGACAAACCGCCCTGACTGGCACCCAACTCCAAAACCTGTTTGCCTTTGAATTCAGGCACATACTGAAGCCAAAAATCCAGACATTGCCCCCAAGTACCTGAATCCCAACCAATAATTGCCTGGCGCAGTGGAAGTCCGATTTTCATAAGACCTTTTGTGCAGATACAGGGGTTCGGCTTATAATTTTCCAGCCATCAGGCAGCCCCTGTAACTCATCTTGCAGCAATAAGAGACGCCATTGCTGCGTTCCCTTTTTGCGCATAGGGAGCGAATAGAGCAATCGCGCGGAGAAAATACTGCGTTCAGCATCCCAAAACTGTATCTTGCTGAGATCAAACTCAATGTCTTGGGGAGGCAAAGGCAATGGCGCCTTGGGGTGTTCACTCAGGCTTCGCTGGTGGGTCTGACGCAAATAACGCCAATAGTGTTGAATGGCTGCGACTGGCGTGGGTAAACCCGATTGCAAAAACAGATCTGCACTGCCTGCTTGAATCACGGTCTGAGCTTCTGCTCTCAAAGCCTGTGTTTTGGCGGTCTGTTTAAGTATTTCGGCCAAGCGGGCACGGTGCTGATACAAACGAAAGAGCGCATAGCGGTGAGAGGGCGTGTAATGTTCATAACTAGACAGGCGGGCAGCGGGAAAGGCTTTCATTCCCTGCTCATAAGCGGCTTGCGCCGCAGTCCACGCTTTTTGCTCCAATTCAAAATCCCCCAACTCGGTATAATAAGCGGGATGACGGTAAGGGGTCAGGGCTATCCGCTTCTGCAAAAGAGCCCTGGTCTGGGGCTTGTTTTGACGGATCTTCAGCACATCTATCGCGGTTTTAAAGTATTCGGTATTGTAGCGGTCCAGGGACAGGGCTTTAAACACAATGCCCAAAGCCAAATCATGTTTTTTTTCTTTTAATTCCAGTTCGGCCCAAAGCGCATGATGGCGCCCCGAGGGCCAGGGTGCCCACTGCCGGGCTTTTTCCAATTGCAAACGGGCAAGTTTCAAATCTTGGCTTTCCATCGCCTGAGCAGCCTGGGCATAGGCCTGGGCGGAAAAATAGTTGAGCGTGGGCAAGAGCATCAGAGAAATGGCGATCAGACCGACCCCCGCTCGCAACAACAAAGGAGAGGGCTGTGTCGAGGTATTTGACTCAGATACAGATTCAGCCGGCATCACCAATCCCAAACCAGCCAGATAAAAGAAAGCAATCGGGATCGCGGTAACGCTCCAGTCAATATCAAAAGCGATATGGATCAATGAGGCCATTAAACCAGCCAAGACACCTGCCATCAGTGGATTCCGATTTTTATAAATCTGACGAAACAGGGCAAAGAGAAAAAACAGCAAACCCAAAGTTCCAACAATGCCCGTTTCAGCCAAGATTTGCAAATAATAATTGTGGGGGTTGATCGAAAAATACCCCGGCTGCTGCAGATAAGCCGGAAAAATCGTGGCAAAGGTATTGGGGCCACTGCCGGTGATAGGAAAATCTTTAAAAATGCGCAGGGCCCCTTGCAATAATTCCAGACGCCAGGCAGTGCCATTTTCTTGCAGGATACTCAAACTTAAGACACTCTGGAAACGGGTTGCCAAAACGGGGCCTTTCCAAATCAGACCACCCACAACAAAGAGCGAAGCGCCCCCTACCAACCAGGGCAAGAACCGCCCAGTCAATTGCTTGCGCTGCCAAAACAGCCAGAGTCCGAGAGAGAGCGCACAGGCCACCCAACTGCTGCGCGATTGGGTCATGATCAAACTCAGCACCATCAAGACCGAAGCAAAAGCAAATAAAAGGCGTGTCAGACGGGTTTTTGCCAGCAAAGTCACCTGCAACGCAAGAGGAATGACGATCAGAAGATAACCGGCCAAATCATTGGTGCGGTTAAACGTCGATCCAAGCGCTTCTGAACCACCCGTGAGCCAACCAATCCCACAGACCAAAGCAGCAGTAAAAACCAGGACCCCCGCCATTTTTTCGAGCAGGGCTTCGCGTTTGACCGTCACAAAAAGCACGGCTGGCAAGCTTAAATACATCAACAAACGCAAAAGTTCTTCCAAACTGGCCAGACGATTGACAGAAAAAACCCAGGCCACAACCCAAGTGCCAAACCAACAACAGGCAGGTACAAACAAGGGGTAATCATTGAGGATAGGCTTCCGGGGATACCGTATCTGTTCCAAGACCAATAGCAACAAAAGGCCACCGGAAATAACCTGGGCCAAAGCCTGAACATGCAGATAGCGACCGCCATAGTCCATGACAGACCAGAACAAAAGTAAACCAATTAAGAGCAGGATAAGTGTACGAAGTGAATATTGCATCAGCATCAGTATGACACAAGCTGTAAATGCCGACAAAACCAAGTGATAATCAAACCAAAACAAAACAAAGAAAAACAAAGAGCAGAGGGGAAAACTGAGTTTTCCCCTCTGCTTAAAATTACTCTAAATCAACAGACTAGCTGTTGGAGAGAGAGAAAGCTATACCTTTGTCTTTGACAACTGCACCGACTTTATCAAAGCCATACAGGAAGTACTTGGTGGTACCAACATCTTCAAAACCTGTTTTACCAGCGTTGGCAGCAGCGGTGGTGGTGGCAGTGATGTCAATCAAAGCATTGCCAACGGTCGCGCCCGCAGCACCCATGCTCTGGCTGGTAAAAGGATTAACAAAGTCTTTGTAGTAAGCGTTCGACGCTTGTCTCGACTCACCAATCAGACCTGTGGTTGCGGTACCAACGGTGGAGGGATAGGTACCACCCCAGTCAACCCCGTAGGTTTCGAGCATGGTTTGCACAGTGTGCATATTGGCTTTGATACTGGAGATCTTGGCGCGATCTTGAGCACCAATAAAGTTAGGCAACGCGATGGCTACCAGGATACCGATGATCACGATAACGACCATCAGTTCAATCAGGGTAAAACCTTTTTGTTTCTTGAGATTCTTAATCATTCAAATGCTTACCTCGTCCTTAAAAAAATTATTATCTGGATTTCAGTACTTTTAACTGCAACAAACACGCTCAGCTTAAATTACAGCAATAAAAGTAATTCCGAGAATCTGAACTCTACCTTAGCTATTCCCATTTATACCAAAAGCTAAACCCTGTTTGAAAGATTTTTTGAAATTCTTTCAAACAGGGTAAAAAACATAAGATAAATCTTAACGTTTGGAAAACTGGAAACGTTTACGGGCTTTTTTACGGCCGTATTTTTTGCGTTCTTTGACACGGGGATCGCGGGTCAGATAACCAGCGGTTTTCAGGGAATGACGAAAGTGGGGATCGACTTCGAGCAGGGCACGGGCAATGCCGTGACGCATAGCGCCCACTTGCCCGTGAATGCCGCCACCACGAACATTGATCAAAACGTCATATTTCTGTTGCAGGTTGAGCAGGCGCAAAGGCGCGTGCAAATCAGCGTGCATACGGGGACTGCCGCCGACATAGTCTTTCCATTGACGTCCGTTGATGAGAATCTTGCCTTCACCTTGGGGACGAAGACGGACACGCGCTACTGCGGTTTTACGACGACCTGTCCCCCAATAAAACTGTTCGCTCATGATGTTCTCCTTCTCTTATTTGCTGATCGCTGAGAGTACTTTGGGTTGCTGAGCCTGATGCGGATGAGCTTCACCGGCATAGACTTTCAGCTTTTTGATCAGCTGACGCCCCAGGCGATTGTGGGGCAACATGCCTTTAACGGCTTTAGAAATAATCCGGTCGGGGTGCTTGGCTTGCAGATCTTTAAAAGACACGGAGCGAAATCCACCCGGATAACCGGTATGATGCACATAATTTTTTTGTTCCCGCTTTTTGCCAGAAACCGTAATTTTCTCTGCGTTGATCACAACAACAAAATCACCGGCATCCACGTGGGGAGTATAGGTAGGTTTGTGCTTGCCGCGCAGAATATTGGCAATCTGAACAGCGAGTTTGCCCAAGGTCTGGCCAGTGGCATCAACCACAAACCACTCTTTGGACAAATCATCTTTCTTTGCACTGTACGTCGTATTCATACTTTCCATCCAGTATCCGAATTTACTAAGGGCAGGTCAGCGCCTGCACCCGATTTTTAAATATCACTCTAAAATATCATTCAAAAAAGTGAGCCGAGCCTGATCCCAATACCACATTGTACATCAACTACCCCTACGATCAAGGCTTGTGTTTCTGCGAATTACAGATACACCCAGAGCCCAATCCCAACAGGGCGTGTGGTAAGATAGCTGAGGAACTGAGAAGCGAACTGCAGCCTCGTATAGCGCGCATATAACGTGTGTACAAGGACCTTGGTTTCTGAGGTTTCTGAGTTTCAGAACTCTCTTTATTAGAGAGATGGCCACGCTCAACCTTATCAGTTTGTCAGAAAATCCTCCAAACGGGAAGTATTTCAGCTCTCAACCATGCTCGATCTCGCAAAACTCAATACCCAAATGCGTCAGGCCGCATTTGAATTACGGGCAGATTTGTCTCTTCACCATGAACGCAAGAAACAGGCTCTAAATAGCTGGAAAAATCTGCTTTTAAGAGAGACTGAGTTGCTTGAAAAAGGCCTCAAAGCAGGAACAAACATGCCCTGGAGTTTGGCCCGCCCGCTGGAACCCCTTGTCTACCGAGGTCGCCTGCCTGAGATTCCAGAGACACATATTGTCCTGGCAACAGACGGCTCACAAATTGCCCCCAGTCGGCATGAAGTCAGCCCCTGTTATTTGCTCAATATTGGTCTGATCCGCTTTATTTATGGCACGGGCGAACGCCCCTTACAAACCAGCGAACCCCAGCTCTATTACCGCGAGCAGGATTTGTATACCACCACAAAAAGACAGTTGATCGGCATTTCTGAAGAACAGATCAGCATCGAGCGCAGTCTTAAAGAAGTGGAAAAATTAGCCGATCTGGCCGAAGAAACCCAGAAAAAGTGGCCGGGTCTCCCTGCTCTGGCGTTGATCGACGGCAGTTTGCACGGTATTTTGCCTGAACTCAGCACACAGCCCCCCGAGGTTCAAACCCGTGCCTTGCGCCGTCTCAATCAGGCCTTCGAACGCATGCAGGCGGCTCAAATCCCTGTTTGTGCTTATATCAGCCTCTCCCGCCGCAGTGAGGTGATCCAATTGCTGCGACTGGCCCGCTGTCCGTTTGAATTTCCCCATTGCAATTTGCACTGTGCAGAGGGGCAGGAAGCCTGCAAAGGACTAACACCCCTGCCAGATCGCGAGTTGTGGTCAGGTCTTTTGGAACCAGGCGAGCGCTCCCCTCTTTTCTCAACCCACAGCCCACCACCAGAACCCTTGGCCAATCAGGCCCTGTGTTTCTTTTATTTGAATTGTGGCTTTGAAGTGGCCCGTCTGGAAATTCCGCGCTGGGTGGCAGATCGCTCCGACTGGCTCGCGCAAGTCCAAGCGCTGGTCTACGCCCAGGTCGAAAAGGGCCGGGGTTACCCAATAGCCCTGGCCGAAGCCCACAATCAAGCGGTGATCAAAGGGGCCGATCGCAGCCAATTTTACGCCTTGCTCTCACGAAAATTGGTGGAAGCCCAAATGGACGTAAAACTTTCGCGCAAAGAGCTCAAAAAAAGAAGAGGCATTGTCTAGAATCATGAAGATCACCGTCTCAGAACACGTGGGAGAAGTCATTGAAGCCAATAGCAGTCGTTTTCTCTCCCAAGCCTTGCAAGATCCGGAGACGGGAGAAAAACAAGCACCCCGACTGGGCTCTTTACTCAAAGCCCACAACGAAAGCACAGGACTGCAAATTTTGGGGGTTGTCAGCCAAGTGACAACACGCAGTGCCGACAGCGTTCATCGTCCTGTCGCCCTCAATCTGACGCGTCAGCAATTGCGGGAACAACAGCCCCAGATTTTTGATTTGCTCAGCCTGGAGTTTGAAGCCGTGGTGGTGGGCTATTGGGAGAAAGGCCTGTATTACCAATATTTTCCGCCTTATCCCCCTCAGATTCACGACTTTACCTATCTCTGTAACCCAGAAGAAAGCATTCGCTTCAGTGATCGGCTTTTTTGTTTGCGCAATTTATTGGAAACGCCCGGCGTGCACGATGAAGTGGTTGCCGCCTTTATTAAAGGCCTGTGGCAGGTCCGCAAACAAGATCCCGCATTTTTATTGAGCGCCGGCCGCGAGTTGGCACATTTGCTCAAAGACCAATACGAACGTCTGCGCTCAATTGCCGCCCGTTTGCAGTCTTAGCATGGTTTTTATCAGAGTTTTATTATTAAGTCTATATTAAATGATCGTTTTATTCCTAAAATTCCGGCAAGCTCCCCTTTAATTCGGGCATAAAGGATATGGGTACATCTAGTAATTTTTATAATTAAATGTATTAATATATTAATATGGCAAACCTGTTTGCTTGACCAGCATCAAATAAAATAAAGTCGATTAAATGCGTTATCCGGTGCAAAAAGAATCATGCTGAGATAAACAGGGTCTTATTGAGAGCGTCTATATAAATCAGTTCAAGGAAGAATGGAGAGAGTGCAATGTCAAGAATTAAAACCGCCGATAAATTAGCCTGTAGTTTGGGTATTCTGGCGCTGGCAGTGGGGTGTGCAACGCCTGCCCCCCAACCCACCCAAAATGTCCCCGTAAATCCACCGGCTCAGGCTGTCAACACCCCCAGCACCAATCAAACCGGAACCAGCACAACCCCCACACAGCCGGCCACCCCAGCTTCTCCCAAAAACACATTGACCAACACCAGTGGCACCCCCCTCAATGCCCTGCCCACCACGCCCACATCTGGAGGCGTTTGCTCTCCCCTGATCAGCATTGCAGGTATGAACTCGGACGGAAAAACACTCTCTTTAGACAAACAGGATGTGGTCAAAGGCTATCTCGATCTCACCTCCAATCTCTCCTGCAGTGAAAACGTGCAAAGTGTTCAGTATATGTACCGTCTCTTGCCCGTCGCCAATCTCACACCCATTGGCGGATTGGTCAGTGGAGAGGGCTTTAAATACCAGTTGAGCACCAGCATTCTGACCGATGGCAATTACGAAGTGGTCACCAAAGTCACCCTCAAAACTGGAGAAGTCCTCTTTTCACCCGGCCTGAAACTGCAGATCTCCAATGGTCAAATCACCAGCAGTGGTGGTGGTGGTGGTGGTGGTGGTGGTGGCGGTGGCGGTGGTGGTGGCGGTGGTGGCGGTGGTGGTGTCGTCACGCCTCCCGCTGGCGGCGGTGGTGCCGTAACACCTCCCGCTGGCGGCGGTGGAACCAATCCCACAGCAACCGGCAATGTGACCTTTGATGTCAATCCCAGCTTTAGTGTGCCCGCAGGAACACAAAAATGGTCCTTGAATCTCTCCAACCAGGCCTCTTCAACCCCCGTGGTTGATGCCGCTGGTAATTCATTCTTTGCCGCTGGCAATAAATTCTTTGTCTATGGGGCGGATGGAGTAAAAAAAGGCGAATTGTCGCTGGGTGCCGCCACCCTCAACGTGACCGCCCCAACTGCCCTCTTTAACAATACCGTCTATTTCGGGGATAGCCAGGGACGCATCCATGCTCTGGATGTAAGCAACCCAGCAGCGCCCGTTCAAAAAGCCAATTTCCCGGTGACCACCGCTGGCGGCAATTTTGAGTACAATGCGCCAGCGATTGACTGCTCAGGCAACGTCTACATGCATACCAACGACCGCCGTCTCGTCAAAGTCAATTTGGCGACCGGCACCATGACCACCTTGATTCCGCAGATTGCCTTGGCACCGGGTTTCCCCGCCACAGCGACCCAAACGGCCCGTTATGCAGCGCCGGTTGTCGATGTTACGAATAACCGCGTCTTTACAGGCTCTCAAAACGGGATCCGCATTACCAGTACCACAGGGGGTGCCGTCACAACATTCCAGCCCACGCAGATTTGTACCTCTGGGGGCTGTACAACTGCTGCTGGCGCTTTGGACATGGCCCTAAACGCCCCGATCGCCATCGACAGTGCAGGCATGGGTTATACCGCCAACGAAACCGGTACGCTCTTCAAATTTAACCCCGCTACTGGCCAAGAAATTTGGAAAATGTTTGCTGGTGAAGGCGATTCCGCCCCTGTGATTGGTTCGGATGGAACTGTCTACGTGGCCTCTGAAAATGGTGTACTCAAAGCCATTCCCAGCAGCTATAACGGTACAAATCCCGGTGTGATTCTGGAGTTTGGTCTGGGCAATGTGGTTGAATTTTCCTCGCCAGCGATTGGCCGGGGCCCCGACGGCAAAGACATCATTTATGTCGGCACTGAAGGCGGTCTGCTCTACTCGATCAATGGTACCAACGCCACGGCACCACTGTCCCAGCGCTTTGTCAAAAACCTGGGTGGCCCGATTCGCAGCAGTATTTCGATTGGTTCTGATGGCACCGTCTATGCGGGAACCCTGGACGGCCGCATGTACTCGGTGTATGGTGACAGCCTCGGCCTGTCGACCACAGCCCAGTGGTCCAAACTGCAGGGCAACGCCAACGGGACAGGCCTGATTGGTGCCTGCCCCTAGTACTTAAGTTGACTCGTACTTAAGTTGACTCGTACTTAAGTTTGAAAACGCAAAAGGGTGGGGTTTAAATCCCGCCCTTTTTTTAATGGAATAACCCAGGTGGAATAACCCAGAGTGGAATAACCCAGAGTGGAAAACCAAATGGAGATGGAAAAAAAACTGAAATTGAGCGAACTCTGGCGTTATGCACTGCCCTTGAAGCCAGCTTTGACTCTCAAGCACGGGGTCTTGAGTTTGCGCGAAGGCCTGATTTTGAGCCTGCAGGATGAAAACGCTGAATGTTATCTGGCTGAAGTGGCTCCTCTGCCCAATTGGAGCAGAGAATCCCTGGCAGACTGTTGCGACTGGCTCGTCAAAAACAAAGACAATCTGTCGGTAAAACAGTCAGAATCGTTGCCGGCAGTCAGTTGGGGACTTTATCTGGCCCAAAATCCGGGCCGCAATTTGTCCGCAAAATCAGCAAATACGCTCAGTTTAAATGCCCTGCTCACAGCAGATGAACCGGCACAATTAAAGCGCCAAACTGCGAATCTTTACCGTTTGGGTTATCAGACATTTAAACTGAAAGTCGGACGATTTTCCCCCCGTCAAGAGCGAGAACGGATCGCAGCGGTGATTGAGGTTATGGGGGACTTGAGGGCCGATTGGGGGCGATTGCGCCTGGATGCCAATCGCAGTTGGACTCTGAGCCAGGCACTGAGCCTGGTTGAACACTGCCAAGATCTGCCTTTGGCTGCCTGTTTGGCGTATATCGAAGAGCCACTGCAAAACTGTGAAGAATTGCCCAGCTTTCGCCAAGCCTGCTCTTGGCCAGTGGCACTGGACGAAAGCCTCTGCGACACAGCGATCAGCCCCGCCATCTGGCAAGCCTGTTCTGCGCTGGTGCTTAAGCCCATGCTTTTGGGAGCTGAAGCCACGCTCCACTGGCTCAAAAAAGCCCAATTGAGCGGAAAAACCGTTACGATCAGCAGTCTGTTTGAAAGCCCCTGGGGCTTGGCAAAACTGGCCCATTGGGCGGCTCAGGTCGCACCCGATCAGGCCGCTGGCCTGGATACCTGGCGGGCCTTTGCTGCCCAGCCAGATCTTCCTGTTTGGGAAATTCAACAAGGTCGGCTCATTCTCAACCAGAAAATGCTTGACAAGCCCCCTCTGGAGGCAGTTTATTTAAACAAGATGATCATCTAAATATCCCCCTGGCCCTGCTGTTGACCAATGATGTGAAGAATTGTAATTGAGATAAGAAGAATGAATTTTGAAGAAGCCTTACACGAATTTTTTTTAGAAGCGATTGATGCCCAAGATCTGCAAGATGTGATTGCCGAATACCGCGAGAGCGAAGCCGAGAGCTTTCACTACGTTTTTCGCGACATGAACAATTTACATATTTTGGAGCCCTATGATCTGGTGCGGATCTGTGATGCTGTCAGTGTGGAAATGCTGCAACCCGAAGATTTGACTCTGATTGCCGAGACCCTGACCCGATCAGAGCTGTTTGAATGGGAAGATGAGTTGATTAGCGAGGTCTGCACTTTTTGGTTGGAACCCGATCAGGCCTATCCCCTCAACCGCGAAAATGCCAAATTGTTTCGCCAATGGCTCAAAGGCGAAGTGCCCGTTCCGGCTTGAGTCTGGATTCAGTCCAGACATGTGGGCTCAAAGCCGTTCGATTGCCTGGGGCCTGACAAAATTGCTGAAGCTGTTTAACACCTGACGCTGACGGGTGACTTCGAGAATGCGGTTATTGCCCGAATCGGCAATCAGAAACGAGGTCCCCGACACAGAGGTGCTGCGGGGGCGATTCAAGGGCCCAGCCGGGTCAGCGGAGCCATCAAAATACCAGACCGACTGCCCACTGGGGTTAATCATAATCACCCGGTTAAAACCTGCATCGGTGATCAGGGTATTGCCATCTTCCAGGCGCAGGGCATGGGTCGGAGCTTGCATGTCTTTGGCAAAACTCCAGGCAATTTGGCCCGTGCGCGTCACTTCAAGCACCCGGCGATTGCCTGTATCCGCGATCAGAATATTGCCGTTGGAGACATACGTCGCCGAACGGGGGCGCAAAAGGGTCTGTTTAAATTCCCAGGACACCTGGCCATTTTGAATTTCAATGATGCGGTTATTGTTGGTATCGGTGATCAAAAAGGAGAGACCATCACGGGCGGCGGAGACCCAACTCGGACCCGAAAGCCGGTTAAACAGACCCAATGCTGTATTGGCATTCCAAATAATGCCCCCCTCGGGGGCAATACTGACAACCTGATTGGCCGCTTCGTCTACCACCAGGGTATTGCCATCGGGCAAACGGGTGGCTGAAGCCGCATTGGGCGAAGAATAGCGCCAAATCGTCTGGTTTTGAGCGTTGATCTGGACCACGCGCCCAGCTTCGACCACCAAAATCTGTCCGGCTGAATTGCCACCGCCGCCACTGCCCGATTTGAGAAAGACCGTTTCGATCGTGGTGCTTTCACCCGGCGCCACATTGATATTGGCCTGGGTCACGGTTTTATAACCGGCGATTTGAAAGCTGATCTGGTAGACACCGCCGGGCACGGTATTAAAGGTAAATTGGCCAGAGGTATCTGTTTGCACCACGGAACCACCGGGCACGGGAGCAATCGGGGGCACCTGCTGAATGCGATAGGGGGGATAACGGGGGGCTGCCATTTGCTGAACTTGGGGCTGGGCCAGACCTGGGCGGTAAGCCGCGGCTGCCACCATCGGCTGTAAATTGACCTGCACACCGGGCAATGGCGCCTGGGTGGCTGAGTCTTTGACAGAACCGGCCACCAAACCCGCACCGGAATTGACACTGGGAGACATGGAGATCAGCACGGTATCGTTTTGCACCAATTTAATCGCCGGAGAGGCACCGGGGGTATAGCCCCGCACACTGCCTGCAAAGGCTTTGTAGCCATCGCCTGAGGGCACACCTGTAAACACAGCCATGCCCGCACCATCGGAAGACTGATCAGGGGCCACATTTTGGCTGTCTTTTTTGAGGGTAATCCGCGCGCCACCAATCGGCTGCTGGGTCAGGGCATCCACGACCTGGACGGTCAAAGTGACTGGAATACCGGGGCCAATAATACCCCCATCAACCGGCTTAACCCCACAGCCTGCCAAAAAAAGCAAACCGACCCAAACTGCGAGGAGCAGGTGGATCGGTCGTTTGGAATACATATCGGCCTCCGGTGGGTGTTACGTTAATTGTAACTCAAACTAGAAGCGCGGTGCATTGGTCGGAATCTGGGGCTGGGGAGCGCGGGGAGCCTGCTGCTGGGGAATCTGCTGCGGGTAACCCGTCTGCTGGGGGTACTGGGTCTGACCATATCCAGGCTGACCATAACCGGTCTGCTGGGGATACTGCTGCTGGGGCTGGCCATAGGTGGTCTGACCATAAGGGGCAGCGGTCTGTTGACGGGGGGCACCGAAGCTGGTGACACCGTTGGTGGCAGGCTTGCGGCGAACACTGTTGGCAGTGACAATCGGAGGAGGGGCATCGTTGGTGATTTGGAAGTGACCGAAACCACTCCAGCTGCGGGAGATGGCACTGGCGGTTTTCATATCACCGGTATCGGTTTTAACACCAACCACAGTCCAGGAATAATTCTTACCAGCACCCAGGGAAAAGGTGATGTCGAAGGGCAAGGTACCGCGATAAGAAGTCAGGTTGGAACTGTCGTCACCGTAGCGAACCACGTTGGTGCCAGCGGGGCGGAAAACGCTCCAGTAGGCAATGGAGGTGGGGGGCAGGGTGCCGTTGGTGAACTGCACAGAGGGGAAAACCATGGTGTAATAGCCATCGGGTTTGACGCCTTCTTGGCCATCTTTCCAGGTGAAGAGGGGGTTACGGGTATTGGTATCCATCGCGGCATCCTGTTTGGGAGCGCTGATAGGTGCCAGGGGCACGCTCTGAACCAGGGGAGATTCAGACATCGGCACGCCGTTGGCATCCACGGCAACCACTTTGTAATCGTATTGCACGCCAGGACGGTTGGTGATCATATTAAAACCGCGTTGCAGTTTGTCGACCAGGGTACCACCGTTCAGGTTGGGAGCTTCGAGACCGTCTTTGAAACCAGCGCGGGCAAAACCAGCGGGCACGATGGCGTAAGCGGTTTCGCGGCGGGCTTCGTTAAAATCTGGGAGGCGGCCTTTGTAGAGCCAGTATTCAGCGGCGTTGGTCACAGGCTGCCAAGTCAGGTGGATATAGACATATACGCCGTTGATGCGGAAGAGATTGCTGAATTGGGGCAGGGCGAAGGCAGTGGTATTGGCCACAGCACGCATCGTGATCGGAGCACCAGGTTGTACGGGGGTGGTGGGGGCGGGCAGGGGCTCAGGCACATCGGTGGGCTGCTGGGGCAATTCAGAAAAGCCATCACCATTGTCATCGCCAGGAGCGGGGGTATAAGGAGCAGGAGCACCAATACCGGCATTGGGATCAGGGAGCCCAGCAGCAGGAGCGGTGGCTCCATCGGTAACGGCACTGGCAGGAGTACGACCACCACAGCCGGTGGACAGCAAAAGAATGCTGCCGACCAGACCGACCAGAAGCGGTTTGGTGAGTTTTTTGAGTTGACTGACTTTCATTTTATCTTTGCCCTCTACTTTGTAACGTTCAATTCCCGTATTAAACTGATAGTATCTATATAGCGATCAGTTTTAACAGACTTGTCGGATCAAATTAAAGATAAGTATTAATTGAGGTTAATATTTGTTTAATCTTCAAACACTCCATCACAGCCTGATTGTCTCGTGTCAACCCGAGGCCGAAGAGGCCTTTTACAATCACCGTTTTGTCATGGGCATGGCCCAGGCCGCTTTACTCGGTGGCGCCCAGGCTTTGCGCTTGAATGGGCCCGAAACCATCCGCCACGTTAAAATGCAGGTCGAAGCCCCTGTGATTGGCCTGTGGAAACGCGTTTCAGCGCAGAGTGAGGTGTATATTACCCCCACTTTGGCAGATGCCCGTGCCGTGGCCGCCGCCGGTGCAGAGATCATTGCCTTGGATGCCACAGCCCGGCCCCGGCCCCAGGGCGAAAAATTGGAAGCCATTGTCAAAGCCCTCAAAGCCGATGGGCATTGCCTGATGGCAGACATCTCTACCCTCGATGAAGGCAAAGAAGCCTACCGCCTGGGTTTTGACTGCATTAGTACCACGCTCTCGGGTTATACCCCTTACAGCCGTCAGCAACGCGAACCGGATTTTCAATTGTTGCAAAGCCTCTGTCAGATGGTACCGATTCCGGTGATTATGGAGGGCCGCATCTGGAGTCCAGAGCAGGCTCTGGTCGCCCAAGAACTTGGGGCCTTTGCCGTGGTGGTGGGTTCTGCAATTACGCGGCCCCAATTGATTGCTCAGCGCTTTGTCAAACGCATGGCGGACGCCTCTGCTGAAATTTAAGTCGTTTACATACCGCATGGGTTTTGGCCTGGCTCTGTTATTGGTCCAGGCAGGTCTTTGTTTGCAACTCAGCTTACCCAAAGCAACAGCAGCAGCAGCAGCAGATCCAGTTCCCACAGCCTCCTCTCCGGCTCCGATTCAGCGCTTCGTTTACCGCCAGGCGCTGCTGGGCTTTGGCTTCGAATTGGAGATCTATGCCGCAGATCCCGACAAAGCCCAAACCCTCGCGCGCGAAATTTGGAAAAAACTGCAAAACACGGCACGGGGCTTTACCCCGGCAGCCCAGGCCAAATTGGAAGCAGAGGCCAATCTCAAACCCGCCCCGATAGCCCCACCCGTGGTGGAGTTATTAAAAGAACTGATGCGCTACCACGGCTTGAGTGAAGGCGCGATCGATCCTACAGCAGGAGCGCTTTACCAGCTTTGGGGCTTTGTACCAGGGGCCTTGAGCTTACATGTGCCCGCTGCTGCCCGGTTAAAAAAGGCCCTGGCCAAACAAAACCAAGCCGCCTTGGAATTGCAAAACACACCCGATCGGCTCTATTTTAAACAAAGCGGTTTACAACTCTATCTGCAACAGGGCCTGCAAGGATTGCTCGTGGACCAAGGCGCACACTTGATTCGTCAATCAGGTCTTGTGGCAGCTTTAAGTACGCCTGAAATCGGCTATTACCAGGGCGCTCCTCCCGATGCCCAGGCCTGGAAAGTGCCTGTGCCCCACCCCGAAGAAGAGGGCAAACTTTTTTCTTATCTCTATGTCAAAGATCAGGCCCTGGCCCAGCTCAGTGTCCATGGTCAGGTCTTTACCAATCGCGGCCTGAATTATCACAGCCTGCTCGATGCCCGCACAGGCCTGCCAACAGAACAGGGCTTGAGCATCAGCCTGACCCAGCCCTCGGCCCTGCAGGCCGAATTAAGCGCCCATTTGCTGATCCGCCTGGACGATAACCTCTGCAAAAAGCGCATAACTGAATTGCCCCAGACCCGCGCCCTGAAACTGGTCAGGCGCAACGGTTTATTGTTACCCTTAGAATATGTCCACTAGGGATATGCCCACTGGAAATATATCCCGTGGGGATCTGCCGATTCATTCTCAGAAAGACACACAATGCACCCCACCCTGTTTATCGCCTTAAAACACTTGCGCACCCGCTGGAAACAGACGCTTGTCTCTGTGTTAAGTGTGGCCGTGGGTGTGATGATCTTAACCACAGCACTGTCGCTCACCAATGGCTTTGAATCCGATATGGTGGAAAAGATTTTGGGCACAACCCCGCATATCAGCGTCAAACCGGGCCTGGAAGATTATCTGCCCCAATACAAAACCCTGCAAAAACAGTTGGTGCGCTATGCGGGCGTGGTTGAGGCCTATCCCCTGCAAAAACAACAGGCCCTGATTCGCAATGCCGTACATACCACGGGCACCCTGGTCTATGGGGTTCACCCTGCCGATGCCGAGAAAAGCCTCAAGCGTTACCTGACCAAAGGCCAATGGGAAATCCGTGGCAAAGCCAGTTTGGTGGTGGGCTCTGAATTGGCAAAAAAACTGCAGCTCTTTCGCGGAGACACGGTGGAGTTGGTCACCGCTGAAGGCACTTCGGTCTTTACGGTCAGTGGTATTTTTCATTCGGGCCTGTATGAATTGGACGTGCGACTGGTACTGATGCCCCTGGCCCAAATCCAGGCCCTTTACAATACCAACGACGTGGCCAGCGAAATTGCCCTCAAGGTCAAAGATGTCTTTCAGGTGCAACCGATTGCCAAAGAAATCCAAAAGGCCTTCCCGGTGCTCTATCTGCGCACCTGGATGGACAGCAATAAAAGCCTCTTACAGGCCATGGCCCTGGAAAAAAAAGTGATCTTTTTGGTGATTCTGTTTATTATCGTGGTGGCCATGATCGGCATTGCCAATACCTTGGTGATGATTGTAATGGAAAAGACGATGGATATCGGGATTATGCGGGCCCTGGGCGCCAGCCGCCGTCAAATTGGCCTGATTTTTCTGGCCCAGGGCTTTGTGATCGGCGTGGTGGGAGTTTTGACGGGCTCGCTCTTGGGCTGCCTGACATCCCTGTATTTGAGCTTTTTTCCGGTGCGGATTCCGGGGGATGTCTATGATTTGGATCATTTGCCCGTGCAAATGCAGGCCATGGACTTTGCCAGTGTGGCCGCAGCCACCCTGCTGATCTGTATTTTGGCCAGTTTTTTTCCTGCCCGGCGGGCTCTGCGGGCTGACCCGATTGAAATTCTGAGGCGCAATTCCTGAACCTCACACGGGCTTCAGAGCCGAATCGACAATAAAAACTGGTTCAACAATTCGGTAAAGATCCAGACCACCGCAGAAAAAATCAGCGCAGGCAAATTCATGGCAGCCCCTTTAAAGGCCGTGGCAATTAAATCATATTGGCCGGGATAGCGTACATGAAAGAGAATCACCAACACCGTGGCATCCATCAAAATCGTAAACAGCGAAATTTTGACCAGACTCTGGGGTAAAACAATCATGGCCGTGCGAAAGGAAGAGGCCAAAGCCAAATCAAAATCCAGCTCGGCCAAAACCCGGCCCAAAACCAACACCACAATCACCAAAGTGACCATATTGACCGAAAAGATATCCACCATGACCTCTTGTAATGAGCGGCCTTTGGCCCCTTCGAGCACAGTGTGAAACATATAGGTCTCGATGCCGACACCGAGCATGTACAAGAAAAAAAGCAAAAAACTCATGGTTCGACAGGGCTCTCCAGACCTGGTTCGACAGAGCTCTCCAGAACGGGTTCACAGCTCACCACACCCTGGCTGATCAATTCAGCTTCGATCAGTTCAAAGACCTGATCTGGGGGCAAAAAACTGCGCGAACCATTGGGACGGCGGGGAGCCCCACCAATGCTGCTGCCCCCACCCCAGCCCGTTTCCAGGGCTGCCAGACGGGCCAGAATCAAGGGAATATTAAAACCGCTGACGAGATCTGATTGTTTGGCAATGGTATAGGCCCAAGAATGCTCAAACTCACCCGAGGGCAGACGCACCTCCATGGGATGATAGGCCACCACCCGCGAATAGCCATCGCGGTACAACATGCCAAAAACCCGCTCATTGCTGCGGGTCATGATCCAGCCATTGCCTTTGTGGGTAATTTCATAACTCGGACATTTGCGCTCGCGCAGGACCGGAAAACGTTTATTGCGAAAGATCAATTTATCAATGCGTTCCAGGCACTCCGTGAGCAGGCAGCCCAAATTGATTGTGGCATAATGGCCTTCGCGCCGGGCACGGGCCTCAGGCTCCATTGCACCCTTAAAAAAGCGCTGGCAAAGCTCCAGATCCCTGACAAAGGGAAAATACGAGGGCCCGTGGGCATCGACATTGCCGACATCTTCAACCAAATTGCGCACACGCGGATCCGTCACAGCTTCGGGATGCTCCAAGAGCCAAACCGCGAGCACTGTATCGGCATCAATATCATTGAGATAAACGGTCATGGGATGGGGATCCAAGCCCAAGATCAGGGCATCCAGTACCTGTGCACAGGTCGCTTTGGTGACCAAACGCAAGCAACCCGCGTGATGGTCAAAGCTGTATTTATGGGCCTCGACATCGATCGAAGGACCCTGCACATAGCCATCCAAAGCCAAGGAATAAGCTGGCAAGTCGGAAAAAGGGACGGTAACGCCCCGTTCGACAATGACTCTCATGCTGCTCTACTTTTTCAGATTTGATTTCATCGTAGCACAGGCAGCTCTCTCAATGCGATGCCTTGCTCTCAACCCCCTTCTGGCAGTAAGGTACAAACATGAATCCCGTCTTTTTGCGCGTCAGCCTGGGCTATTTTCGCCGCCACCTGCTGCAGACCTGCCTCTTGGTCTTGGGCATTGCCTTGGGCGTGGCTGTGGTGATCGCGGTCGATCTGGCCAATACAGGTGCCGCCCGCTCTTTTCAGCTTTCAACCCAAACCCTGACAGGTAAAGCCACACATCGCCTAACTGGTGGGCGGCGCGGCATTTCAGAACAGGTTTATACCCAAATTAAGCTCAAATACCCCGACATTCCTGCCGCGCCTGTGGTGACCGGCTTTGTCTCGCTTCAGGAAAAAAACCAGCAGCAGGTGCGGCTGCTCGGCATTGATCCTTTTGCCGAAGGGCCCTTTCGTGCCTATTTGCCGCTGCAAGCCACTCAGAGCCTGGAAGCCCTGCTGCCGCTTTTGACCGGAGAATCTGCAGCGCTTATTTCCAAACAGTTTCAGGCAGGATTACCCAGCAAGACCGAGCAATTAACGCTCCAAAGTGGCAAAAGAGTCACACGCTTAAAAATCAGTGGGCTGCTGAGCCCAAGCGCAAGCTGGGAACAAGAGGGTTTGCGCCAAGTCATCCTGACCGATCCAGGGACTGCTCAGCAGGTCTTGGGCCAAATCGGTTTTCTCAGCCAGATCGATCTGATTTTAAGGCCCGAACAGATTGCGCAGCTCAAAGCGGGACTGCCCCCACAGGTTCAGCTCAACAGCACCCAAAGCCAAAACCAGGCCCTGCAATCGATGACTCAGGCCTTCTCGCTGAATTTAAGTGCCTTGAGCTTGCTGGCCCTGCTGGTGGGGATGTTTTTGGTCTACAACACAGTGACGTTTTCAGTCGTGCAACGCCGCTCACTGCTGGGTACATTGCGCAGTTTGGGGGTGACCCGCCGCGAAATTTTTGCCCTGATTTTAATCGAAACAACAGCTTTGGCACTGCTGGGCATTGTAGCGGGTACCGCCTTGGGCATCTGGATGGGGCAGATCGCCCTTCAATTGGTACTCAATACCATTCAAGACCTCTATTTTAAGCTCGAAGTATCACGCTTTCAATTGGCCCCACTCAGTCTGATCAAAGGTTGGGGAGCGGGTGGCTTGGCCGCCTTGCTGGCCTCAGCGCTGCCTGCTTGGGAAGCGGCCCAAACAGCTCCCACAGGCACCCTGCGGCGCTCCGTACTCGAAGAGCATGTGCAAAAACTCTTGCCGGGTCTCTTGCTTGGGGGAGCCTTAAGCATGGGCCTGGGCATCCTCTTGATGGCCTGGCCTGGAGAGAATCTGATTCTGAGTTTTGCCGGTTTTTTTGCGCTTGTCAGCGGCGCAGCCCTGATGATTCCGGGCCTGACCCCACCCCTGATGCAGTTCATGAGCCAAATGGCGGGAAAAAACCAACTTCTGCTGCGCATGGCTCCACGCAATGTGGCCCGCGCTCTGAGCCGCACAGGGGTTTCCATCGCAGCACTGATGGTGGCCGTTTCGGTGGTCGTAAGTGTGAATATTATGATCGGTTCTTTTCGCAGCACCTTGGTTGACTGGCTCGAAGGCACACTCTCAGCAGATATTTACCTCACGCTCGCCGAACGCGATGGCCAACAGGATTTGCCTCTGAATTTGCGCCAAGAAATTAGCCAATGGCCGGGTGTAACAGGGGTTGAATCGGCCCGTAATCGCAGCTTAGACCAGCCCGATTATGGCCGCATGCAGCTCTTTGTCTTGTCGCGTGATACAGCTCCCCGCCGGCCCTTTGTCTGGACTGATACCACACCCCAAGCTAGGCAACAGGCTCTCGAAGCTGGAGGGGTGTTTATCTCGCAGCCCTTTGCCTATCGCCACAAATTTCAGGCCAAGCCCGGACAATCTCTGCTGCTGCAGACCGAAAAAGGCCCCCAGCGCTTTGTCATTCGCGGAATTTACCATGATTATGTCACCGGCCCAGGCAGTATCCTGATGGCCGACCATGTCTATCGCCGTTTTTGGCAGGATCAGGGAATTGACTCCCTGGCTGTATTTGTGGAAAAGCCCCAAACACTTGAACGCATTTTGACGCAATTGGAAAAAGAACTCAGCCCACGTTTTCCTGTCAGTATCCAGTCCAACCGTGGTCTGCGCGAAGGTGCACTGGCGATTTTTGATCGGACCTTTGCCATTACCGGTGCCTTGCGCCTCTTGGCTGTGATTGTGGCACTGATGGGGATTTTTAGCACCTTGCTCTCGCTGCAACTCGAACGCACGCGTGAATTTGGTCTCTTGCGGGCCTTGGGTCTGAGTGATTGGCAACTCAGTGGTTTGATTCTGCTCGAAAGTGGTGCGATGGGCCTCGCTGCGGGCCTCTTTGCCCTGCCTTTGGGCACAGGTCTGTCTTGGGCCCTGATCTACGTGATCAATTTGCGTTCATTTGGCTGGCTGCTGGACTTTCGACCCTCCCCCGCCTATTATCTCCAAGCACTGGGTATTGCGGTGGGAGCAGCTCTGCTGGCGGGTCTTTGGCCTGCTTGGAAACTCAGCCGCCTCAGTCCGGCAGAAGCCCTCAAATACGAATAGTCAAAAAAAAGCAACACCCCCAATGGTTTGGGGGTGTTTGTTGAAACTAAGCGAGCTTAGTTTTTGTTCATGATCTTGTCTTTGAGGAAGCTTGCGCCAACGCCACCGGCAGCGCCGAGACCAACCGTGATGATGGTCAGGGGCAGACCCGCAACACCCATGGAGCCCAGAGCCAGATTGCCGAGACCACCCAGGGTAACAGCGCCCAAGCCGCCGACAGCAGAGGTAATGGTGTCGCCGACAACATTGCTAACCGCTTGGCCAGATTCAACTTTGCCTGTGGTGACGCCGACGCCGTTGGCGACAGCAGATACACCAGCGCCAACCAGGGCAGACAGGCCTGCGCCTTTAAAACCAGTGATAGCAACGTTTTTCATGCCAGTCAGGAAACCGCCGCCTTGACCACCGGCGAAGATACTTTTGAAATCAGCGCCCATTTTGGCACCCATTTTATAAGCAGCGAAACCGCCACCGGCACCAGCGGAAAGTTTAGAAGAGATAGAGGTAAAATCTGTGCTAAAGCCTGTACCGGTATTTGTACCAGTAGAAGGGGCAACAGGGGAATAAGGAGTATAGCTGGACGTACCGACGGGGGAAGTAGCACCGGCAAAGGGGTTCGAAAAATTGATTGCAAGCGTCATATGGAACTGTCTCCTCTTTATTTTGGGTAAGCGCTTTAATGAGCGTTTAACGATTTCTTAATTATGATTATAGGGCCTACCTGCCCAAAACTTGGTAAAGAAAAGATTCTCTTTTGATTAAGGATTAGTTAAATTTAAAACCCTATTAAGAAGATTAAAACGATCTCAAAAGCTTGACTTGCGCCATTTTAAAAAATCAGACTGACTCTTTCTTAAAACGAGATTAGCAAATTAAAGTCTGTTTATTGAAAAGAACTGACTTTCTCAATTTTAAACCGTACTTAATAAAACAAAGGCGGAACCAATCCCGCTCGCGCCGCGTCGTATAAAATCCCGCCAAGGAGATTTAAAATGTTAAGCCCAACGCAGAAAGAGCTGCGAAAACTCTCACTATTTGGTTTTTTTTGGATGTTCCTGCCGATCATACCGATCCTGGTACCTTACCAACTCAGCCTGGGATTGAATATGCAGCAGGTCTTCTTCGTGCAGGTTTTTTTTGGGCTGGTCTGCGCTGCTTTTGAAGTCCCTTCGGGCTATCTCTCCGATCTCTGGGGACGCAAAGGAACGCTGCTGGCGGGTTCACTGCTCTGGGCCCTGGGCTTTGGCTATCTCTATTTTGTCAAAGATTTCACGGGCATGTTGGTTTACGAAGGTATTTTGGGTCTGGCCGTCAGTTTGGTTTCTGGCACGGATATGGCCCTGCTCTACGATTGGCTCAAACAAGAGCAAAGCGAAAGAGAAGCCAGTACCAAGGCCCTGGCCAATTACCAGATGTCTCAGGTCTTCTCAGAAGCCCTGGCAGGCATTCTCTGCGGTTTGCTTGTTCTGCTGTCTTATCGGCATGTGCTTTTGGCCCAGCTGATCGCAGGCATATTTCCGATCTTGATGGTTCTCTTTCTCAAAGAACCGCCTTACGAAAAGCTCAACAAACATGCCCACAGGGAAAATATGCAAATCGTCTGGAATCATGTGTTCCGGGAGGATCCGCTGCTGCGTCTGATCTTTTTAAATCAGATTATCTGGAGCCTCTCGACCTTTGTCATGGTCTGGCTGAATCAAAAGATCTGGCAGATCGAAGGCATTCCACTGGGGGTCTTTGGTTTGCTCTGGGCCCTTTCCAATTTGGTTGTGGGTTTTGCTGGCCGCCAGGTCAGCCCGCTGGAAAAACGCTATGGCTCAGCCCGTTTGCTCATCGCCATGAGTTTGATGCCCATTTTGGGCTATGCCTTGCTGGCCATTAGTTCAGGCTGGATTGTGATCGTGTTCGGCTTGCTCTTTCCTCTGAGTCGGGGGATTACCCAGATTCTCCTCAAAGATGCGATCAATTGGCGCACACCCGGTGCGATCAGAGCAACAGTGCTGTCTTTAAATAGTTTGCTCTTTCGGGTCGGATTTGCCATTTTG
>JBIKWL010000280.1:0-3871 GCA_044356335.1 Candidatus Sericytochromatia bacterium | reverse complement strand
TTAAAAGGCGTCGAGGCAGAGTTGGCAGAGGCCCAGCAGACCCTGATGGCGGCTGCAGATCTCTCTCAGACAGCCTTGGTTGAATTGGCTGAACTCCGCAAAGCAGTCTCGGAAGTTGACCAAGAGGCTGTTGCCGGTGCTCTGGCAGATTTAAAGGCACAAGTGGCTGCCGCCCTGAGCCAATCGGCGGACACCGCTTCAGAATTGGCTTCAGAATTGGCTGCGCTTCAAACCAAACAGGCTGAAACCCAAGCAGAATTGGCAACAACCCGAACTGAGCTGGAAGCCCACAAAGCAGAGCTTGAAACGGCTCAAACTGAACTGGAAACGCGTTCAGAAGCTTTAAAAGCGGTTCAAACTGAGTTGGTAGAACGCACTGAGGCCTTGGCCTCTGCCCAAACCGAACTGACAGAATCCGCTGAAGCTTTGAAGTCTGCCCAATCTGAGCTGGAAGAACGCGCTGAAAGCTTGGCCTCGGCAAAGTCCGAACTGGAATCGACACAGGCACAATTGGCTGAGCGCGTGAGTGCCTACGAAACGGCTCAGTCTGAGCTGGAGGCCAGCCAAGCGCAATTGGCTGAGCGTTCCACAGCTTTGAAAGAGGCCCAAGCAGAACTGTCAACAGCCCAGGCCGAACTCAGCAGCAAACAAGCCACGTTTGAAAATGAGCAAGCTGAGCTCAGCGCTGCACTCAAAGCCCGTGCTGAAGAGGCCGAAGCCGCTGTCGCCAATTTGGCACAACGTGAGAGCCAAATGGCCGGGTTTATTCAGGGCTTTGCCGATCTGCGTGAGGCCCATGCCCAATTGCGTCATCAAATTGAACTCTTGCAAGCCCAACAGGCCCCCCTGAAACAAGAGAGCAACTTGCTCAAAAGCGAACAGGACGAGCTGCGCCAAAAATTGGCTGAGCAGGAAAACCAGCTCAAAGTGCTCAATACCCAGGTACATGATTCCTCTGAAGAAGTGGGGCGCAAAGAAAAACTCCTGGCCCAACTCGAAAGTTATGGCGAAGAGTCCGACGCCATTCGCTCGGCCCGCACCGAATTGGTGGAAGAACTCAAAGCGGCCCGCACCCGCCTTGAAAGTCTGAGCCACAATCAAGAGCAAGCCACACAAGAGCGAAGCATGCTCTTTCAAACCTTGGAACAGACCAGCGAAGGTTTGGAGCAAAAACAATTGGAATTCAAGCAAGCAGAACAGGAATTGCGCTACCGCCAGGAACACCTCGAACAACTTGAGGCCTTTTTGAGTGGTTTGGAGCGCTCGCCTGAAGGCCCGCTCAATTTGCCTGTTTTAGACACGCCCACGGTGGTGGTTGAGGTCAAAGAGGTCAATGTTGAGGATCCTGCTGTGCTGGCGAAATTGCAGGTGGCCGAAGCCCAGATCAAAGCTTTGGAAGCGGCTTTGGAAGAAAAAGAAGCGGCTTGGCAAGAAAAATAAGCGGCTCTGGAGCAGGCCCTGCAACAGTCAGCCGTGGATCATCTGCTCGACGATTTTGCCGCCGAGGCCGAAGCCCTCAACGAAGCGGATCTGGAGCGCCAGGCAGATATTGACTTGGCTATCTCGGAAGAGGTAGAACAGATCTCTTCGCTGCTTTCGGAGATCAATTTTGGGGCCAGTCAGGCTTTTGAAGGAGCCAATGCGCCAGAACTCTCAATTCTCGATTTGGACGATCCGGCTCCATTTGTCTCAGAACGGCTCCCTGCTGAATCCCCCAAGCCTGAGCAGCCCAAAGCCGAAGCAGCCAAACCAGAAGTGGCAAGTGCTCCAGCTGCCAAAGCTGCCCCGGTGGTGGTGATCTACTCCCGTCAGGTCGATCGCAATGCCGATTGGGATCAACAATTGCGTACCTATCTCGAAGAATTTGCCTGTTCCCATCATTGGTTGACAGGGACACAACAACCAGATTTTGGGGCAGCGATCAAAGGCTTGGTCTTTTTGCTCGAACCCTCTGAAACGATCAACGAAAACCTCTACCAAGAGGCCCAGCGCCGGAATATTCCGTTTATCAAACACTATGTCAGTAATATAACGCGTTTGAAGATAGATATTTTGGATGCCTTTATCCGTTAAAGATCTTTCTCTGACCCTCTTGCTGGCGGCAGGCCTGATCGGCTTTCCGCCAGCAGCGGGGGCTTTAGAGGCGGTTTTAAACTCCCGTCAACCCCTTTGTTCCAAGCCCCAATCGGCCTGTCCGGCGCTGTTTAATCTCAACAGCCAAGAAAAAGTCGAAGTCTTGGAACAAAGCCAGGATCAGGGCTGGTTGCAGGTGCGTTATCCCCGCAATGGGCAGATTGGTTGGATTCCAGCCAACTCAGCCCAATTGATCCTGCCCAGTACGATGCGTTATAAGTCTGTTTTTCAATTTGCACCCAGCTCATTTCCGGTTTTTGTGCTCTCGGACCCAGCAGGCTCTGCCCAAGGTCCGCAGATTTTGGCTGGAAAGCAGCTCTTTGCTCTGAATACCAGCACAGAACAATTGGAGCCCCCCCTGCCTTTGCGCTTTTTAAGCTCGTCGGCAGATTTGCTCTCCCCCTGCCAGGCCCGTCTGGGGGAAGTCAATTGCGTGAAAAAAATTGAGATGGACAAACAGTCTTATCTGCAGCTGCAAAGCGAAAAAACGGCCCAAAATTACCCCGATTACACGACTTTGTTGCGGCAGGAGAAGGGGCAAACCCTTGCTCAGGTGGCTTTTGCGCCTGATTTTTCGCCCACTTTTGCACTCCAGGCCACTGGCTTTGGGGCCTGGGGCAAATCGGTCTTCGCCCTCTATCAAGAGTCTGGCGAGTCTCTGCGCGCAGTTTTGCCCAATACCAAGGATATCTTTGCCTTTGTGCCCTCCGAAATGCGCAGTAAAATCCGTTCAGATACCTTGGAAATGGTGGCCTTGGAAAGCAATGGCATCTTACACGTGGTGGCTGGGCAATTTGCCCGCAAAGAACGCCTGTTGATGCGCTTTCAGATCACCTCAGAGCCCCCTTGGAAATACCTGGGCCAGATTACCTGGCCCGAATCGTTGCCCTGGTCGTTGGGCAAAGGCCAACCCCGCATTCAGGTGGCTACCCAAGGCCAGGATACCTGGTTGGCTTTGGCTCCCGCCCAAGACCCCGAGAAATTTGAATTGTATTTTTTCTCAGTCACAGGCACCCCGCTCTTTCATGCTGCTGTGCCCGGCTTGCGCAGTCTTTGGCTCGACTCCCAGGCGCGGCTCTGGTCGCTTGAAGGCGATCAATTGGTGATGCGCCAGGCGGTTTTTGAGGCCGAAAAACCTTGAATTCTGTTTATCTTTTGTCTGAACAGGCCGTGTTGCGCCCCGAAGTCCAAGGCGCTTTGTGGTTTATGCGCCCCACGGCAGAACTGCTCGAACTCGATCTGGAAGGGCTGCAGACCCTGCAAATGGCTTTGTCCCAGCCGCGTAAACTCAGTCTGCGTGGGCGGATTTTTGTCCATTATTTGCGCTGTCGTGGCTTTCTTCAACTCCAAAAGGGCTCAAACGGGAACGCCCGCCATCTGGCTTCAATCGCTGCCCTTGAGGTCTGTTTAGAACAGGCCCAAACCCTGACAACCCCTTTGCGCTCCCGCTCGGCTCCCGAAGCGCTGCATATCAGCCTGACCGATCGCTGCGATCAGCGCTGTGCAGGCTGTTTTTTTAGCAATCCTGGTATTCAGACCCCCAATCGCTTTCTCTCCTTGCAGCGCTTTGCCCAAATTGCCAGCCAAGCCGCTGCCCACCGGGTTTTTCAATTGGCTCTCGGCGGTGGTGAGCCCTTGCTGCACCCGCAATTGCTGGAAATGGTGCAATTGGCCTCTGCTTTGGGGTTGGTCGTGAGTCTCACCAGCAATGGCAATACCCTCACGCCAGACTTGGCTC
>JBIKWL010000103.1:0-18967 GCA_044356335.1 Candidatus Sericytochromatia bacterium | reverse complement strand
GAAAGCTGCGGGCCTCGGTCAGTTTCAGCTCTCGCTCAATGGCCTCGATGCCAAGACACATGCTCAGACCCGGCCCAACCATTCACAGGTCTTGGCGGCGATCAAGACCTGCCAAGCAACAGGGCTGCGCTGGGGCCTGAATGTCTTGGTGACACGGCAAAACCTGCAAGAACTCGAAAAAATCTTGGCTTTTGCCCAAGCAGAAAAAGCGCATTCGCTGAATTTATTGCGCCCCAAACCGGCCTTGCAGGGCGGCAAATGGCTGGACCACAGCCTGACCACGGCCCAAGAAAACCGCCAATTGCAAGTATTGATTCAACGCTGGCAGCGCAAAGCGCGTTTTTTGCTGACCACCGATAGTTCGTTTGCTTTTTTGCGCCAAGGACGCCTCAAACAGTGGCAAGCCGCTGGTATCACAGGCTGCAGCGCCGGTCGTCAAATTCTCAGCGTGGCCGTCGATGGCCGTGTCTCACCTTGCAGCCATGTGCCCCTCTTTGACCGCTGTGACGATGGGGATTTTATGCAGATCTGGCAGCGCTCTGAACATTTGTCGCGCTTTCGCCAATTGGAAGAGACCTTGATGGGAGAATGCCAAAGCTGTGAGCTCAAATCTGTTTGCAGGGGCTGCCGTGCGATAGTGCTGAAGCAAAGTGGAAATTTTGATGGAGTGGATACCGGATGTCCGAAACACCAGCCTATTTTGTCTTAGCCCAACTCTTTACCCTGATGACTGCCAGTTTGCGCCTGGCTTTGGGCTTTGCCCTTTTGTCTGCGTTGACACTCGCCCTGAGACTGGTTTTGCAGAACCCCAAGCAGTATCCACTTTTGCTGGGTTTGGCGCGCTATTTTAATGGCTGGCTGGGGGTGTCGGCTCTGGCCGGTGGGGCCTTTGCAGGCGCAGAAATCCTGCTTTTGAGTTATCCCAATTTCTTTGTCCAGCGGGGCTTGGGTTTTGCCTTGGGGCTCCTGCTGCTCTGGGGGGGACAGGGATTTTTATTGCGCAGTTCTGGCTCCGTTTTGCACATGCTCGCCATGGGTTTATCTCTGGGGAGCGTGGCGCTGGCCTGCTGGGTGCCGGCCTTCTCTCGCTCCAACGAAACGGCCATCACCGTTATTTTTGCCCTGCCCGTGGCCCTGGTGATCAGCTATTTTGCCCTTTGGCTCAGTCCTGCTCAATCTCCTCCACGTCTGCTCCGCTCGGTCTTTCATGGACTCTGGGGGGGGCTGAGCACTTTGGCCCTCAGTGCCTACCTGTTCTGGCTCTATCCCCGTCTGGCTGGGCTTCCCCCGGAAGGTGAGTTTTATCCTTTTCTGAAACTCTATGATTGGTTTTTGATGCTCTTTATGTTATTATATTTGGGTAATCTTTATATTGATTACTGGTTAAGAACAGGGGAAAACGGCGAAAAACCGGCACTTGTTTTGGCCTGGAATTACGGAGTTCTCGTTGCTGGATTGATCTGCCTCTGGTTCAATGCCAGTATTTTTGATACTCTGGCATTATAAAGTCAAAGGATTTCAAGAAGGCCCAAGGAGTCACTGCATGAAAGTTACGATGATCCGCACCGTTTCCGTTTTGCTTTTGGCGGGTGTCAGCCTGTTTGGCTGTCTGCGCGAAGGAAGCGCTCCCCTGTCACGCGCCAATCTCTTTCCCCCTGCGGGTTTAAATGCGGCAGCGACAGATGGCCAAGAACCGGCTTTTGGCAATACCCTCACCAATATTCGCAAAATTAACCAAAAGCCCTTTAATGGCAATTTGCGTTTTATCGTTCTGGGCGATAACCGCAATTCCAGCCCGATTTCAACCGGGGGAGACAAGGTCTACGCCAAGGTGATCGACAAGATCAACCAGATCAAACCCGACTTTGCCATCAACCTCGGCGACTTTACCTTTGATGCTCTCAAGCCCCATTGGACGACCTTTGAGCGGATCACCAGCAAAGTCCAGGTGCCTTATTTAACCGTGATTGGCAATCACGACATGCTCTTTGGCCGCAGCTATTACGAAAGCCGCTATACCCGCCCCAGCCCCGAAACCGGCCTCGATGATTACAGCTTTGACTACGGCAACAGCCGCTTTATTATCCTCGATACCGCCAATTACAATTTAACCGACCGCCAATTTGTCTGGCTCGAAAAGATGTTACAGACGCCCCAGAAAAAATTTGTCTTTACCCATACGCCTCCCCGCCACGGTGTTTGGGACCATAAACTGGCCCCGACCAAAGAAGTTTCAGCCCGCTTTATGGGGCTGAACGAAAAATACAAAACCGATTTTGTGTTTTTGGGGCATATCCACCTTTACGACCAACGTAAAGTGGGCAGTGTGAACTATATGGTCAGTGGTGGCGCAGGTGCCCCCCTCGATAACAAAGATGATTATGGTCAGGGCGTTTACCATGTCGGCATGATCGAAGTGAATGGCAATCAAGTCAGCCATCAGATGGTGCCGATCCAGACCCGGATTCGCACGTCTGGCCCGACCTCTGTCACGAACCAGATTGAGGCCCACCAAATGACCCCCGATGTCTTAAAACAATTTCCCCCCGATTATATTCCAGTAGAAGAGCAGGCCAATGACCGCTGATGCGTATTCTGATTTCAAATGATGATGGTGCCCATGCACCCGGTATTCGAACCCTGGCCAACCATTTGGCTGAACTCGGCCACGAGATCACGATCGGGGCCCCAGACCGGGAGCGCAGTACCACTGGCCACTGTTTGACCCTGCACAAACCCCTGCGGGCCGAAGAAGTGGCTGAGCTTTACAGTCCCAAAGTCCACAAAGCTTGGCGGATCAACGGCACGCCCTGTGATGCCGCCAAACTTGCCATGAATATGTTAATGGATATTTCTAGCATTGATCTGGTGCTTTCGGGCATCAATCGCGGCCCCAATTTGGGCACCGACGTGATCTATTCTGGTACGGTTTCTGCCGCCACCGAAGGCGCCATTCGCGGGATTCCCGCCATTGCGGTTTCGCTGGCCAATTTTGACGATTTGCACTACCACACTGCCGCCGGGTTTATCGGGGAGTTTTTGACCCAGATTCGCTGGTCTGAATTTCCCAAACACACGATTTTTAATGTCAACGTGCCCCCGGTTGAACCCTCAGAATTGGCGGGCGTGCGTGTGACCCGTTTGGGGCTGCACCGCTTCCGCGATATTTTTGAAAAACGCATGGACCTGCGCGGCCATCCCTATTTTTGGCAGACCGGCGTGGTCGAAGACCACGAAGAAGATCCAGACACCGATGTGATTGCGATTAAACAAAATTATGTCTCCGTCACACCGATCCACTATGATATGACCCGCTATGATTACCTGCCAGTGTTGGAAAACCTGCACTTGAGCAGCAATCAAGCTGTTTCGCGCTGACTTTTGCTTTTAAAATAACAGATACAAGAAAGCTGTAAAGGCTTACAGCATGGAGGACCAATGAAAGTCGGGATACCCAAGGAAATCAAAGACCACGAGTACCGCGTGGCAATTACCCCTTCTGGCGTACAGGCCTTTAAGGCACACGGCCATGAGGTTTTGATCGAAAACAACGCAGGTTTGGGCAGTACCTTTACCAACGAAGAATACCAACAGGCGGGCGCCAAAATTGTCGCCAGCGCTGATGAAGTCTTTGCCCAGGCCGATATGATTCTGAAGGTCAAAGAACCCCAGCCCGAAGAGTGCAGCAAATTGCGCGAAAACCAAGTGCTTTTCACCTATTTGCACTTGGCTGCCGACCGCGAACAGACAGCCAATATCATGAAAAGTGGCTGTGTGGCGATCGCTTACGAAACGATTCAATTGCCCAATGGCTCTCTGCCTCTGCTCACCCCCATGAGCGAGATCGCGGGCCGCATGTCCGTCCAAATCGGCGCTCAGTACCTGGAAAAACGCAACGGTGGCCGCGGTGTTTTGATGGGCGGCGTCTCTGGCGTGCCCTCTGCCAATGTGGTGATTATCGGCGCGGGTGTGACCGGCACCCAGGCTGCCAAAGTGGCCTTGGGCATGGGCGCATTTGTGACCATCATTGACCGCAATATCGACCGCCTGCGTTACCTCGACGATATCCTGAGTGGCCGCTTCGAAACCGTGGCTTCGGACATTGGCTCGATTGCCCGCAGCGTCAAATTTGCCGATCTGCTGGTCGGTGCCGTTTTGATTCCCGGTGCCAAAGCCCCCATGCTGGTGAGCGAAGACATGGTCAAGACCATGAAAGAAGGCTCTGTGATCGTGGATATCTCGATCGACCAGGGCGGTTGCGTGGAAACCATTCTGCCGACCTCCCACAGCAATCCCACATATATCAAACACGGCGTGATTCACTACGGCGTGACCAACATGCCCGGCGCTGTGCCCCGCACCTCGACCTATGCCCTGACCAATTCCACTCTGCCTTATGCCCTGCTTTTGGCAGACAAAGGGTATCCCGCTGCGATCGAAGGCAACGAGCCCCTGCGCCAAGGCGTGAATATTGAAAAAGGCAAAATCGTCTACCCTGTGGTGGCCGCTGCCTTCCCCGATTTGGCTTAAACTTTAGCTTAATCGAACCCCCTGGGACCTTTGTTCTCGGGGGGTGTTTTTTTTCAGGGGGCAGATCCTACTACTTGTCGCTTATCGCAGGAACAAGAAAGGTGAATAAATTGTATGTCAAACCTCTCCGCGGGTCCGTACAGAGAGGGTCTACGCTCAGAGTTCTTCCAAACGGGGCCGGTTCGCCTGCATTTTGTTTCACATGATTCCGCTCAGACCCCGCTGGTGCTGTTTCCTGGACAGAGCGTTTCCTGGGAGAGCTATCACCGGGTCTTGCCCGAACTGGCACGTCATTTTCAGGTTTTTGCAGTGGATATCCATGGCCATGGACAGACCTCCTGGTGCCCTGAACGCTATACCTTTAATGCGATTGGGGCCGATTTGGCTGTTTTTCTGCGGGAAAGAGTCGGGCGACCCGCTATTCTTACAGGCAACTCCTCAGGCGGTTTAATTGCTCTTTGGCTGGCTGCCCATGTCCCTGAGCTGGTAAAGGGCGTGATTCCAGAGGATCCACCGCTTTTTAGTTCTCAGTGGCCCCGGCTTCGGGATGCCTGTTTTGTCTATTCCGTGTTTGAGCGTTGTCAACGCTATCTCAAGAACACCCAGGCCCGTGACTTGGCCGGGTTTTTTGCAGGTCTGGAGGTGCCAGTTCAAGGCCGTCTGACCCCCTTGAAACTGCCTCCCATGCTCCGAAGAGGCTTGACTGCCTACCTGCGTGCTCTCCAACAACAACATCCCCAAGGGCCGGTGGAACTCCCGGCTTTTTTTCCCAGTTCGCTGCGGGTCTTTGTCAAAGGCATCTCAGAGTATGATCCGGCTTTCAGCCTGGCTTTTTTAGAGGGAACTGCCTGTCAGGATTTTGATCATGCCGCGACGCTCAGCCTGATACAGTGCCCCGTTTTGTTGCTGCACGCCGATTGGTTTGTCCATCCGCGTTTGGGGTTGGTGGGTTCCATGACAGATCACGATGTCGTTTTGACCCGTAAAGCTTTAAAGGTGCCCTTTTTCTATCAGCGAATGGAGACGCAGCACATGAGTCATCTCACCCGTCCCGCGTCGTTTATTCGGGCTGTCTTGCGCTTCAGTCGCCAGATTGAAATTCTGACAAGGCCCGCTTAATTCCCAATCTTGTGAAACAGAGGAAAGAAAAACAACCCCAAAAAAACAATGCTGCCGATGCCGGTCAGGCTGTGCCAGATCCAGTTGTTGGGGGCTGCCAGAAGGGGCTCATCTTTGTCACACACCTTCATCGGCAAATACAGGGCTTGCAAGAAACGCAGCAGCAGATTGAAGAACCCTGAGAGGCCAAAGGCCCCCAAGGTGATGGCACCCCACTTAAACCAAAATCCGAGTGGGAGGTCGGCCACTGAATTCCAAATCTGGGAAAAAGCAACGATTCCCAAACCCAAACTGATAAGGGAAATCGCGGCATGTAAAAAATCGCCCCACAGCCCTTGGTAGACAGGCTCGTCACAGTGCTCGCAGGCGGTGATATACAGGTATAGGGTTTGGTTATAGCCCGTGGTGTGACGGCCACTGCTAGCCAAGGTGCAGACATGGATACCGTCTTCCTGTTCACATTCAGGGCAGGCTCTGTAAAGGGTGTTGAGGGGATGATTCATCTTTGGCCTAAATTTGGTATAACCACGGTAATTGTTGGTTCTAATTTTGAAAAATCTTTGGCGTTATAAGTGATCAAATCGAGTTGTTCTGTATAAGCAGTCGCCCAAATAATCGCATTTGGTAATTTGATTTTGATTCGCTTGCGAAGCTGAATGACCTGATCTGCAATTGTTTGGGTGATAGATAGGATCTCAAAACTTTGTAATATCTCGCTGATCAGTTTTTCTTCATCTGTATTTTGAAACGGATACCCGAGCACTTCCATATAGGTGATCAGTGAGATGCCCCAATGGCTGTAATGATGCAAGTAAGTGGCAAGATCCAATTTGCCTTGAGAAGCATAAATCAAAGCATTACTGTCAAAGAGCGCTTTAATCCCACTCATCCCGCAATTGTGCCTGCCAATCAAGCGGATCTTGAATGTCTTGAAATACCTGTTGTTCTGACGCTTTTTTCATGAGCTGAAGCAGTTTCGCAGCTTTGGGTGAGGGAGCTTGAACAGGCATACTTTGGCGTGATTTAACAAAGGCAATAAAATCCAGCACTTCTGCCTGCTTGTCTTGGGGCAAGGCATGAATATCCGCCAATATTTGCTGGTCGTTTAACATGGTGACACTCCTTCTCCAAGCTCATTTGATTATACCACTCACATGGGGGCTATTTCCTGCGCAGGTACACCACTTTTTCGACTTCGGCCACGACCTGCCCAGCTGCGTCTTTGACCTGAACTGTTTTGACAAAATCTGTTTTGCCGTGGGTGGCGATCTCCGTTTTGAGCTGCTCCAATTCTGAAGGTTCAATCAGAAACAGGGCCGAGACTTTGCCTTTGCCGGGTCTGCGAAAGCGAATGCGTGCGGCTTTGTCCCAGACAATATAGTTTTTGCCCAGCAATTGAATCAGCATCAACATGAAAAAGGGGTCGGTCATGGCATACAGCGATCCGCCAAAATGGGTGCCGACATAATTGCGGTTGAACCAGTGGAGATCCATTGAGACATGAAGGCTTAAGTAGTCGCGGGCAATATAGTCGACATGGACGCCACTGGCCAGATACGGCGGCCAGAGGTTGAGACCGATTTGAAAGAGGTGCGGAGGCAGGGGGCCTTTGCCGGTGAGGGAGAATTTGGACATGCCCCTATGATAAGAGGGGAGCTTAATCGGGGGCAAGGTGTAGGGTTGATTATTTACAAAAAGGGGTGGTAATCAGCCCGGTTGGCGCAAGGCCCTGATGAATACCCTTTCTTTTTCTGAAATACTGAATTTGGGTGAGCGTTTCGGCCTGTGCTGGGCATGAGAGGGCAACAGGAGCCCCGCCGTGTCAGGAGGACAAACGGCGGGGTGACTTTTAGTGAATGGAGCGCACGATGCGCGAAATGAGCGGCCCGAACGCCCAGCAACAGGAGCCGAACGCTCTGCCCCTGTGAATCAGCGGTACTGCCCCCAAGGGATGCCTCATATTAAACGCAGTCCCCAGACCCTGTATCCCCCTTTCAGAGCCCTCAGGTATAATAGACTTCTGCATTTTCACAGAACGAGGATCACCCACCATGACGGCACCTGAAGTCAAATTGTTTAATACCCTCACCCGCGAAAAAGAGGTCTTTACCCCTATGACGCCGGGTCAAGTGAAAATGTATACCTGTGGCCCCACGGTTTATAATTACGCCCATATCGGCAATTTGCGCAGCTATATCTTTCCCGATTTGCTCAAGAAATTGCTAGCGTTTTTGGGTTATCAAGTTACCCAGATTATGAACTTCACCGATGTCGGCCATTTGACCTCCGACGCCGATGCTGGCGATGATAAAATCGAAAAAGCGGCTGCCGCTATGGGCAAAAGCGCCTGGGACATCTCTAAGTTTTACGCAGAGGCGTTCAAACACGATATCTCAGCATTAAATATTGCCTTTCCCAGCCGCTTTACCTATGCGACGGATTATATCCCTCAGCAGATTGATCTGGTCAAAGCCCTCGAAGACAAAGACCTCACTTACGCCAATGACGACGGCGTCTATTATGACACGGCCCAATTCGCAGACTATGGCAAAATGGCCAAACTCGACGTCGAGGGCCTGCAAGAGGGTGCGCGGATTGATGCCGATGGCAAACGCAACAAAACCGACTTTGCGCTCTGGAAATTCAGCCCCTCTGATGCCCAGCGCCAAATGGAGTGGGAAAGCCCCTGGGGCAAGGGCTTCCCCGGTTGGCATTTGGAGTGCACGGCGATGATCTTTGCCGAACTCGGCCAAACCATAGATATCCACACCGGCGGCACCGACCATATCCCCGTGCATCACACCAACGAAATTGCCCAAGCCGAAGGGGCCACCGGTCAGCCCTTTGTCAAATACTGGCTGCATGGTGAGTTTTTGGTCTTGGATCAAAACCAGCGCATGGGCAAATCCGAGGGCAATTTTGTCACCTTGCAGACCCTGATCGATGCCGGATTTTCGCCCAAGGCCTACCGCTATTTGTGCCTGACCAGCCACTATCGCCACTTTTTGACCTTCTCCCAAGACAATCTCAAAGCGGCTTCAACGGCCTATTTTAAACTCAAACGCACAATCGAGCATTTACATGCCCAAGACGCGCGCAACCCCGAAGGGGCTGCGGAGTACCGCAGCAAAATCCTGGCCGCGCTTTGCGATGATCTCAATGCCCCCAAAGCGGTGGGCCTGATCTGGGATTTGGTGCAAAATGACGCAGTCGGTGATGCCCACAAACTGGCCTTGATTCGGGAGTTTGACCAAATTTTAAGTCTGGATTTACTCGACTTTACCGATTACCCAGAATTGCTGCTGCAGATTCCAGATGAGGTACAAAACCTGGCCCAAGCGCGCTGGGAAGCCCGTCTGGCCAAAAACTGGGCCGAATCTGACCGCCTGCGCGATCTGATTCAAGTAGCTGGTTTTCAGATGCGCGATGGCAAAGACAGCTTTGAATTGGTCTTGCTCGACAGTTAATGCCAATGCGCCCAATGCCAACATGCCCAATGTCAACGCACCTTAGGGTTTGAGTTGGAAAACTTTGCGTTCGACATCACCGGTTTTGGCAAGAGAAACATACACCACTTCTTGAAAATCGCGTTGTGGAAAAAATGTTTTGGGATTTTTAAGGTGCTGCGTTTCAATCGCAATTGTCCCTGTTAATTTTGAGCAAATATTGAGCCCTTGCTTGGATGAGAGGGGCTTTTTTCGCGTGCGATCGGTTTAAAATGAAGGCATCTGTATCTGGTCCCGTTATCCCAATTTCAGTTAAGTGAGTCGTGACATGTCAAAAGATAGGTCAAAAGCCTGTGTATTATCTTTGTTCCTGCTGCTCAGTTCAGGTGTGTTTTCCAAACCCTCAGCGGCGCAAACTTCAGAACCCGTGAATGAAACTCCCGCCAATTTTCACTGGCAGGTGTTTGTTGACACCTATTATGCCTGGGATTTTCAGCGGCCCAGGGATCAAAACCGATTGTATACCACCCAGCCCCTGCGTCACAATGAATGGGGACTCAATTTGGGGCTCTTACATGCGGCTTATGAAAACGCCTATTTAAGGGGACAGTTGGGCTTTCAGACTGGTACCTATGTGGAATCCAATCTGGCTGCAGAGCCAGCTTTGTTTCAGGGGCTTTATGCCGCTTCCGCAGGCGTAAAATTGCACGAAGCCCTGTGGCTGGATGTGGGTGTCTTTCCCTCTCATATTGGCTTTGAAGGCATCGTCAGTGCTGATAATTGGACCTACAGCCGTTCTTTGATTGCGGATTATTCGCCTTATTATGAATCGGGTTTAAAATTGTCAGGTGAATTAGGCAATTTGCAGGGAGCCCTGTTGTTATTAAATGGCTGGCAAAATATGCGCGACAACAATCACGACAAAGCGCTAGGAACCCAGTTGCAATGGAAGCCCATCGAACAGATTCAGCTCAACTGGAGCAGTTTTGCAGGCAATGAAGCGCCCGTGGAAAAGGGGGCCCAGTGGCGTGTCTTTAATAATTTTTTTGCGGTTTATCGCCCATTTGATACTTGGGAAATCATGGCGGGACTGGATTACGGCCTACAACAAAAATCCCCTGCTGAGGGCTGGTCGCAGTGGTTGGGAACTGTTCTGCAAAGCCGATGGCATCTTTCTCCTGAATGGCGTCTCGCCGGACGCATCGAATCCTTTTCAGATCCAGATCAGGTATTAATCAACACAAACACCCCTCAGGGGTTTCAGGTGGGTGGTGCCTCTCTCAATTTGGATTATGCCTTTCATCCCCTGGCCTTGTGGCGGATAGAAGGCCGTGTGTTTCTGTCTCGCGATGCCATTTATCCCGGCGCTGAGAAGGATCAATTCTCTGCTGTGAATCTGTCTCTGGTCAGTTCACTTTCGCTGCGCTTTGGGCAACCTTAATTTTGAGCAATTATTGAGGCCTCACCTCCTTTTATTGAGACCTTGCTGAACGGCCGCTGATTAGACTGGAATCATCTTCATTTGGAGGCAGATTCCATGACTTTTTCCGATGGGCTGCAAGTGGCTGTTTTTATTCTGCTCTTGCTTGCAGCTGTGCCGATTTTAGGCGAATTTATGGCCCAGGTCTATCAGGGCAAAAAGACGTTTTTAAGCCCTGTTTTGGGCCCGCTCGAAATGGGCATTTATGCAGTTGCGGGGGTCAACCCCAGTGATTCTGGTGATTGGAAGAAATACACCCAAGGCTTGCTCTGGTTTAATGCCTTGGGATTTTTGTTTTTACTCGGCCTGCTGCTCTTGCAGGCCTTTTTGCCTTTGAACCCCCAAAAACTCGCGCCGATGGAATTGGGCGTGGCCGTGAATACGGCCATGAGTTTTACAACCAATACCAATTGGCAGGCCTATTCTGGCGAAAGCACACTCAGTTATTTGAGCCAGATGCTGGGCTTGGGCGTGCAAAACTTTGTCTCTGCCGCCACCGGCATGGCTGTGATGGTGGTGCTCGCTAGGGGCTTGGCAGGTAAACAAATCAAGACCCTGGGCAATTTCTGGGTAGATCTTACCCGCAGCGTGGTGTATATTTTGCTGCCACTTTCGCTGCTGCTGGCGCTGGCGCTGGTCTCTCAGGGCGTGGTTCAGTCTTTTTCAGCTTATCCCACCGCGACCACCCTTGAAGGAGCCCAACAGGTGGTGCCCCTGGGACCTGCCGCATCCCAAATTGCGATCAAACAATTGGGTACCAATGGCGGGGGCTTTTTTGGACTCAACAGTGCCCATCCCTTTGAAAACCCCACGCCTTTGAGCAATGGTTTGCAGATGATCGCCATCCTTTTGATTCCCGCCGCTCTGACCTGGACCTATGGCCGCTTGGTGGGCTCGCTGCGACAGGGGATGGTGTTGCTGGTCGCCATGGGTGTTCTGGCCGGATCCAGCCTGGGCCTCTCTCTCTGGGCCGAATTTGGCAGCAATCCTGCCCTGGGCAATTTGCCCTTTCTCGAAGGCAAAGAAACCCGCTTTGGCATCGTCAATAGCGTGATTTGGAGTGTGAGCACAACGTTGGCCTCCAATGGCTCCGTCAACGCTATGCACGACAGTTTTTCGCCCCTGGCAGGCGGTCTGGCGATCTTTAACATGATGCTGGGTGAAGTTGTCTTTGGCGGCGTGGGTGCCGGTCTCTACGGCATCTTGATGTTTGTGATCCTGACGGTTTTTATCGCCGGGCTGATGGTGGGCCGCAGCCCCGAATATCTCGGTAAAAAAATTGAAGGGGCTGAAATCCGCATGGCGGCTCTGGCGGTTATTCTACCGAGTGCGATCGTGCTCTTGTTTACCGCCCTGGCGGTGATTCTGCCAGTGGGCCTCAAAGGCCTCAACAATGCTGGGCCCCATGGCCTGAGTGAAATTCTCTATGCCTTTACCTCAATGGCCAATAACAATGGCAGTGCTTTTGGCGGCCTGACTGTGAATACCCCTTTTTATACCTGGCTGGGGGCTTTGGCCATGTTGATCGGTCGCTTTGGCGTGATCTTGCCAGTGATGGTGATTGCCGGACAGATGGCGCAAAAACAAGCAGTTCCGGCTTCGGGAGGCACCTTTCCCACCGATGGCGGACTGTTTGTGATTCTGCTGGTCTCGGTGATTTTGATTATCGGCGGGCTGACCTTCTTCCCCGTCTTGGCCCTCGGGCCTTTGGTGGAACATGGCCTGATGTTGCAGGGAAAGGTCTTTTAGGAGGAATAGTAGAATGTCTCAAGTTAACAATCAAAAGAAAAATCAAAAAAACAGTCTGTTTAACCGTGAGCTGATCCAGCAGTCGTTTAAAGAAGCCTGGTCGAAGTTTCACCCCCCCAGTCAATGGCAAAACCCAGTCATGTTGCTGGTGAGTTTGGGAGCCTTGCTGACCAGTGCTGCGGTTGTGCAAGACATGCTGGCGGGGCGCGCTTGGGGTTTTACCCTACAAATCGCACTCTGGCTGTGGTTTACAGCCTATTTTGCCAATTTTGCCGAGGCTGTGGCAGAGGGCCGTGGCAAGGCCCAGGCTGAGAGTCTGCGCAAAATGCGCAGCGAAACCATGGCTCGGCTCTTAAAAAATGGTGTTGAGAGCCAAGTGCCTGCCAGCAGTCTGCGAAAAGGCGACGTAGTGGTCTGTGAAACGGGGGATGTGATTCCGGGTGATGGGGAAGTCAGTGAAGGCATTGCCAGCGTGGACGAATCGGCAATCACAGGCGAATCGGCCCCTGTGGTGCGCGAGAGTGGCGGAGACCGCTCTGCTGTCACCGGTGGCACCCGCGTGATCTCTGACCGCATCTTGGTCACAATTACCCAAGATCCCGGTCAAAGCTTTCTCGATCAGATGATTGGCTTGGTGGAAGGGGCTTCGCGTCAGCGCACCCCCAACGAAATTGCCCTGAATATTCTCTTGCTGACCCTGACTGTGGTCTTTGTCTTGGCGGTGGTCACATTAAAGGCCTTTGCCTTTTACAGCGAACAGGCCTCGGGTTTAACCGGGCCCAGCAACGTCTCAGTCACTGTTTTGGTTGCACTGCTCGTTTGCTTGATTCCCACCACCATTGCCGCCCTCTTGAGTGCCATCGGCATCAGCGGGATGGATCGGCTCCTGCAGCGCAATGTTTTGGCCACCAGCGGCAAAGCCGTGGAAGTGGCAGGGGATGTCGATGTGCTGCTGCTGGATAAAACGGGCACGATTACCTATGGCAACCGCATGGCTTCGGCTTTTTATCCGGTTGTGGGCGTCAGAGCCGAACGGCTGGTCGAGGCCGCGCTTTTGGCCTCGCTGGCCGATGAAACGCCCGAAGGTCGCTCAATTGTGCTCTTGGCCAATCAGCGCTATGGCTTGAATTTAGACAAACCCGCAGAATTGGACTTTGTGCCATTTACGGCCCAGACCCGCATGAGTGGTTTGGGTGAGATTCGCAAAGGGGCCGCTGATGCTGTGGTGCGCTATGTGCAAAGCTTGGGCGGAATCATCCCCTCAGATTTACAGAATCTGGTGGACGGCATTGCCCGCAAAGGCAGTACCCCTTTGGTGGTTTGCGATCAGAGCACGATTCTGGGCGTGATCGAACTCAAAGACGTGGTCAAAACGGGTATTCGCGAACGCTTTGAGCAATTGCGCCGGATGGGCATTCGCACAATCATGATCACCGGAGACAATCCCCTGACCGCTGCGGCCATTGCTGCCGAGGCCGGTGTCGATGATTATTTGGCCGAAGCCACCCCCGAAGCCAAACTGGCACGCATTCGCGCCGAACAGGCTGCTGGGCATTTGGTGGCGATGGTGGGAGATGGCACCAACGATGCACCGGCTTTGGCCCAGGCCGATGTGGGGGTGGCCATGGCCAGTGGTACCCAGGCCGCCCGCGAAGCGGGGAATATGGTCGATCTCGACAGCAATCCGACCAAGTTGATTGAAGTCGTCGAAATTGGCAAACAATTGTTAATGACGCGCGGGGCCTTGACCACCTTCAGCATCGCCAATGATGTGGCCAAATATTTTGCGATCTTGCCCGCCCTGTTTGCCGGTCTCTATGCCACGCAAGGGCAGCCAGGCCAGCAAGGACCTTTGGCGGCCCTCAATTTGATGGGGCTCGCCACACCTCAGAGCGCGATTTTAAGTGCTGTGATCTTTAATGCCTTGATCATTGTTTTTCTGATTCCGCTGGCTTTAAAAGGGGTGAAATACCAGCCCCAGGGGGCGGTGGTGGTCTTGCGCAAGAATCTGCTGATCTACGGTTTGGGTGGGATTTTGGCTCCCTTTGTGGGGATCAAGTTGATCGACCTGCTTTTGGCCGTTTTACATCTGGTCTGAAAAAGAATTAAACTGGGAGAAGTAAGATGCACGAATTTATCATTGCTTTACGTAGCCTTGTCGCTTTGACGCTTTTAACCGGCGTGGCGTATCCCTTGCTGGTGACAGGTTTGGGACAGCTCGCCAATGCTGAGGCGGTCCAGGGTAGCTTGATCAAACGGGGAGACCAAGTGGTAGGCTCCCGCTGGTTGGCACAGCCCTTTCAACAAGCCGGCTATTTCTGGCCCCGACCCTCGGCAGGCGATTATGCCACTGTGGCTTCGGGGGCCAGCAACAAAGGCCCCACCAGCAAAGATCTTTTGGACAAAATCCAAGAGCGCAAAGCCGCTTTGCTCAAAGCCCATCTTTTGCCTGCTGATGCCGTTGTTCCGCCGGAATTGTTAATGGCCTCGGGCTCGGGTCTGGATCCCGATCTGAGCCCGGCGGCGATTCAATTTCAAGTCAAGCGCGTGGCCATGGCCCGCGGGCTGAAGGCCCAAGACTTGCAGCCTCTGATTCAGGCCGCCACAGAAGGCCCGCAGTTGGGGCTGCTGGGGGCGCCACGGGTCAATGTCTTGGCGTTGAATCTGGCCCTCGATAGACAATTTTCTCTCAAGCGGGGGCTTAACCATGAACCCCCTCAGTGAGAATCCTTTGGCTGAATTGGCAAAAAAAATTGAGACCCTGCGCGAACAAGAACAATTGCTGCTGGATGCCTATAAAGCTCACTTGCTCAAAGCCTGTCCCCAGGTCGGTGACAAGGTGCGGGTCAACGATCTCGAAACCCCCAAAGACAAAGCCATGCAGGTGCGCAAATTGGAATTTTTGTTTGGCGAAGTTTCGGCCAAATTGCCCCAATTGCGCGTGCATTTGTCTCGCAAAGATGGGTCTCCTGTGTATTTTCACAGCTATGCCCCAGAACAATTGGAACCCTGGCAAAAACAAGCAAAGGGGCGTTTGCGCTGATGACAGAAACCGGGTCAGACAGACGAACGGGACGCCTCGACCCCGATGCCTTGCTGCGTGCGGTCATGCGCGAGCAGAGCCGAGATGGGGAAGGCAAACTCAAAATTTTCCTGGGTATGGCAGCCGGGGTGGGCAAGACCTATGCCATGTTAAAAGCAGCCCAGCGCCTTTTGCACGAAGAGGGGGCGGATCTGGTTGTCGGATATTTGGAAACCCATGGCAGGGCCGAAACCGAAGCCCTGTTAGAAGGTCTGCCTGTGATTCCGCGCAGAAGCGTCAGCTATCGGGGTACTGCCCTGGAGGAAATGGATCTCGACGCCATTTTGGCGCGCAAACCAGCCCTGGTTTTGGTGGATGAACTGGCCCACAGCAATGTGCCTGATTCCCGCCACCCCAAACGCTATCAAGATGTTTTGGAATTGCTGGAAAGGGGCATTGATGTCTATACCACCCTCAATGTACAGCATATTGAGAGCCGGGCCGATAGCGTGCAACAAATTACGGGTGTCTCAGTTCATGAGCGCATTCCCGACACGGTCTTGGACCGCGCTGATGCGGTCATTCTCGTCGATTTGACCCCCGATGAGCTGTTGGAACGGCTGGCCGAAGGCAAGGTCTATTTGGGAGAAAGTGCAGAACGCGCCAAATCCCATTTCTTTCGCAAAGGCAATCTCAACGCCCTGCGGGAAATGGTCTTGCGCCTGACCGCTGACCGGGTTGATCAAGATGTTCAAGACTATTTACATCAGCACCACATTCGCGAGCCCTGGCGTTCGTCTGAACGCCTGATGGTGGCTGTTTCTCCCAGCCCGATGTCGGCCCAGCTTATACGCTGGACCCGGCGCATGGCCAGTTCTCTCGATGCCACTTGGATGGCCGTCTATGTCGATACGGGCCGCTCTCTCTCTGAAAACGACACCCGCAATTTGAGCGAAAATCTCGATTTGGCCCGTGAACTTGGCGCAGAGGTCTTGCTCACCCAGGGCGAAAAATGGGTGCCGCGGCTCTTGCAAATGGTCGAACAGCAGCATATTACCCAGTTGATTCTGGGCAAGCCCCAGCAAAGCCGTCTGCGGGATTTTTTTAACGGAGCCTATCTGACCTTCAACCAATTGCTGTACACCCGTTCGCGGGCAGATTTTTGGCTGGTTGACAGCAGCCGCCGCGAAGGCAAGGTGCAGGCCCGGCCTTGGCTCTCGGGTTTGGCAAAACTGAAAAAAGGCCCTTATCTGCTTTCGTTTGTCGCCCTTTTGGGGGTAACAGGTATCAATCTGCTGCTCAATCCCTGGTTGGGCTATTGGTCGGTGGCGCTGATCTATCTCTTGGGGGTGATGGGCCTGGCCCTGGTTTTGGAAAAGGGCCCGGTTTTGCTGATGGCGGGCTTAAGTGCTTTGTTCTGGAATTTTTTATTTATACCTCCCCTGTATACCCTGTTTATCTTGCGCTTTCACGACCTGTTGATGTGTGGTGTCTATTTCTGTGTGGCCTTAACCACAGCCAGCCTGATGACACGGATTCGGCACCAAGAGCAGCTGGGCCGACAGCGCGAAACCCGTGTCGTGGTTTTATACCGCTTTTCAGATGCCCTGGCCCGTGCCCATACCGCCCATGATGTCGTGGCTGTGGCCCTCGAACAGATCCGGGCGGTTTTGCAGTTGCCGATCCAGATTCTCAAAGGGGAAACCGAGCAGACCTTGCAACGCTTAAATCTCAATGAAAAAGACTGGACCGCAGCCCAATGGGCCTTTCAGCACCACCGCCCGGCAGGCTTGGCAACAGATACCCTGCCTACGGCTCAAGCCCTGTATCTGCCCATATTTACCACGCGCCAAGCCTATGCTGTCTTGCAGGTTCAACCCGAGCCAGGCCAAACCTTGAGCTTCGATACCCGTCAGTTGCTCGAAACGCTCTGCAGGCAATTGGCCCTGGCCTTGGAACGCCATGCTTTACACGAGCAGGCCACACAAACCCGGATCAGCCAAATCAGCGAAAATCTCTATCAATCGCTGCTCAATTCGGTTTCTCACGAATTGCGTACACCTTTAACCAGCATTCAAGGGGCGGTGGAAAATCTGCGCAATCCAGCGATTGAGGCACTGCCAGAGGCCCGTTTGGCCCTGCTCGAAGATTTAGAAAGCGCGACCCTGCGGCTGAATCATTTGGTCGCCAATTTGCTCGACATGAGCCGCTTGCAATCGGGTAAGTTGGCTTTACATCAGGATTGGTGTGATGCCGGAGATTTGCTCCGGGCCGCACAACAGACGCTCAAAAAAGAATTGATGTCCCGCCCCTTACAGTTGATTATTCCCCCTGAACTGCCCCCCATCCGGGCGGATTTTGGCCTGCTCGAACAGTGTTTGGTCAATCTCTTGCACAATGCCTTGCGATATACCCCCGCTGGGTCGCCACTGGAAATGGGGGTGCGGGTCTTGCCAGACCAACTCAGTCTCTGGCTCAAAGATCATGGCCCCGGTATTCCGGAGGCTGTATTGCCCCATATTTTTGAAACCTTTTACCGGGGCCAGCCCCAAAAGAGTGGGGGCACCGGCCTGGGACTCTCCATTTGCAAAGGTCTGGTTGAGGCCCACGGTGGTAAGATCTCGGCCCGCAATGCCTTTCCCTGTGGGGCTGAATTTGAAATCCGATTGCCCCTGACCCCACTTTCAACGCCACTCCCAGAAGAGGATACAGAAGACGTACCATGAAAACACGAATCTTGATTATTGATGACGAAGTGGCCATTCAGCGTTTCTTGCGCATCGCCCTGGAGGCCCAGGATTTTGACGTTCTGATTGCCGCAACCGGCCAAGAGGGGCTTCAGCAAATCACCTTTACCAATCCTGATTTGGTTCTGCTCGATCTGGGTTTGCCAGACATTTCGGGCCTGGCGGTTTTGGAGCAATTGCGTGAATGGAGTGCTGTGCCTGTGATTGTTCTCTCGGTGCGCGAACAGGAGAAGGACAAGGTCTTGGCCCTGGACCTGGGGGCTGACGACTATTTGAGTAAACCCTTTGGCATACAGGAATTATTGGCCCGGGTTCGCGTTGCCTTGCGCCATTCCCGCTTGCAGGGGCTGGCGCTGAATAGCAGCGATCAGATCTTTCGTTCGGGCCAGTTGCGGGTAGATCCTTTACAACGCAAGCTCTGGCGCGGAGAGGAAGAAGTCAAACTGACCAAAACCGAATACAATCTGCTTTTGTTTCTGATCAAACACGCTGGCAAGGTTCTCACCCACCGCCAATTGTTACAAGCGGTTTGGGGCGCTGAATACCTCGACGAAACCCACTATCTCCAGGTCTATATTTCCCGCCTGCGCAATAAATTAGAAGCAGATCCCACCCAACCTGAAATCTTTTTGACCGAACCCGGTGTGGGTTATCGTTTGGCACAGTTTGATAGTTAAACCTTAATCTCAGCTGATTCCCGCATTTCTCAGAATAATCCGGTCTTAATCTTGCCATTTTATTTTTCCTAAAACGGGCAATAGCGCACTGCGAGATCATCTTGGCCTTCACCTTAATTTAAGTATTAACCAATTATTAACTAAATGATAACTATTCCTTTACCAAGTTTCTTTAACATGTTCCTATAACACAATTA
>JBIKWL010000213.1:0-6841 GCA_044356335.1 Candidatus Sericytochromatia bacterium | reverse complement strand
TGACCCGGTGGACGTCCACTTTCGAGGGCTGCGGCAGAGGGACCCAACCCTGTTTCTTCAGTTTGCTCTGTATCAGGCTCAGGCCACTCTGTAAAAGGCACTTCTTTCAGGGCACGGCCTTTGCTGTGGGTTATTGTGGGGAGCGGATCTGCCAGGAGATCCACAGGAGCGAAGGGGGCACTTGAAGTCTCTGTCAGAGTGCTATCTGTTGGCGATTCTGGCAGTTGATCAGGTAGTTGAATAGGCAGATTCTCAAGCAGTCGACCCACCACTTGGTATTTTTCCAGATCTTGGGTATTCGCTTTTTGCGCGGAGTAGAGACTAAATGATGGTGGCATTTGCTCGATTTGCATAGCTTACTCAGCCTATTATTTAACCTGGTGAAATAAGACGGATTAACAAAATTATAACAAATATTCTTGTGAAAATATGCTATTTTTGATTTTTTTATAGTCCAGCCTGAAAGGCTGCATAATGTTCATCCACAAAGGCCTTGAGTTTGCGCTGAAAATGTTCTGGGGCAAAACCCAAGGCGTGTTGATGCAGGTGAGCGGTGTTCCAGTCTCTGGCCTCGAACTGGGTCAGGGTCTGGTTGAGACTGGCGATGGTTTGCTCTTGAAAAAACATCCCTGTTTCTTCTTGCAAAACACTGTCGAGCACGCCGCCTTGGCCAAAGGCCACCACGGGACAGCCGTAGGCCTGGGCTTCGACGGGCACAATGCCAAAATCTTCCAGGCCTGGAAAGATCAGCGCCCGGGCTGAGTTATAGAGGGCTTCGAGCTGGGGACGATCGACCCAGCCCCGAAACGAAATATTGCTCGCCGCTTGGGCCTTGAGCCCCGCTGAATCAGGGCCTTCGCCCACCACCACCAATTTGCGGCCGGATGTGCGAAAGGCTTCGATCGCCAGATCGAGGCGTTTGTAAGGCACTGCCCGCGAGACCAGCAGGTAAAAGTCGTCGGGTTGGCGGCTCGGCGCTTGGGTCGGTACGTGTACGGGGGGGTGAATTACAGTGGCTTCGCGGCCATAATAGCGTCTGATGCGCTGCATGACAAAACGCGAATTGCAGGCCATGGCATCAATGCGGGTATTGCTGAGCAGGTCCCAATTGCGCAGATAGTGCAAGAGAGGGTGCATGATTGCGCGTTTGAGGCGCGAGGGCTGTTCTTGGGCGAAATAGGTGTGCAACATATCCCAGGCGTAGCGAATCGGGGTGTGGATATACGCCAGGTGGCAGGTGCGCGGGCCTGGAATGATTCCTTTGGCGCAGGCGTGGCTGCTGCTTAAGACCAGATCAAACTGAGTCAGATCAAAGCTTTCAAAGGCCAGGGGCATCAGCGGTAAAAACAGGCGGTGGCGACTGCGGGCACCGGGAAAATCTTGCAAAAACGAAGCGCGAATTTCCAGATCGTTAATGGCTTTGGGCAGTTCTCGGGAGTGGTGCAGAGCCGTATACACCGGGGCGGTTGGAAAGAGCGATGCCATTTCGAGCAAGACCTGTTCTGCACCGCCCATGCTTACCAGCCAGTCTTGGACCAGCGCTGTTTTTTTAGGCCACATGGCAATGCTGGTAAAAGGCATAAGTGGTTTGGGCCATCTGCTGCCAATTGAATTTTTGGAGATCGGGTGGGCGAGTCGGGCGGGTACGTAAATGGCTGGCCTGCAGGGCCTGGGCCAGACGGGTTGGGTCTTGGGGCACAAAATAATCCGCTTTGCTGCCCAATACTTCGTGGTAGACGGGCAGATCTGAAACCACAACGGGCGTGCCACAGGCCAGGGCTTCGAGTGGAGGCAGACCAAAACCCTCCGCCAAAGAGGGGCTGATCAGGATTTGGGCTCCACTGTAGAGGCTGGGTAAATGGCTGTCGGGCACGTTCTCCAGACAGAACACATTTTCGCTCGAGCGCGAGGCCGGCAGACCTACTGCCACCAAGGGGCCTTGGGCTTGTTTCTGCGTGGAACTTTGTTGCTGCCAGAATGTTTGCAAAAAGTCGAATTGTTTGTGGGGTTTGGGATTGCCGACAAAGAGCGCATAGGGTTTGTGAGGCTGGAGCTGGTAGCGGGCCAATAATGCGGGGTCGGGTTTGTGGGGCTTAAACCCTGGTTCTACCCCAGGGTAGGTCACTTGTATTGGCGCTTTAATCGCTGATTGCCATTGGCGAATCGCCGCGGCAGAACTTTCTGATACAGTTAAAATGCCCGCCGCTTGGCGCACATGTTGACGCAGCCAAGCAAAATAACGGGCCTGGCCTGGGCCATAATCTTGGGGCCGTTGTACATGTATCAGGTCATGTAAGGTGAGCACCCATTTGCAGGGCAATTGCCAGGGGCACAAAAAAGAGGGACTGTGAAAGAGATCGATTCGCTCGCTTTTGAGCAGGTGAAACAGCTCCAATTGGGCCAACGGCGAAAAGGGCCGACCTGTCCAGGGCACCCACTGCACATGAGGCAGGGGTTCGGGTTGCCATTGCTGGGGATGATACAGCACCAGCAGCCGGTCTTCGGGCTGCAGGGGCAGATGCCGGATCAAGTTATAGGTGTAGCGGGCGATGCCGTGCAGGGGCTGCGTCAGCAGGCGACCGTCCAAAGCGAGTTGCATGGCGTTCTTCCTTAGGGATCCACCCTACCACAGGCAGACCCCTGCTGAGAACTTGGTCGATATCCTTAGTCTCCGCCGATCATGTTGCCAAGCGCGCCCAAGACGGAGCCTTCACCTTTCGATTTGCCGCCAATTGAAGGCGCAGACTGGATAATCCGATCTGCCAGACGTGAAAAGGGCAAACTCTGCAGATAGACTGTACCGTGACCTTTGAGGGTGGCCAAAAACAGGCCTTCGCCGCCAAAGAACATCGATTTTAAATTGCCTGCGCGTTCGATATCGTAGTCAATGCTGGGGGAAAAGGCCACCACACAACCGGTATCGACCCGCAGGGTCTCTCCCTTGAGTTCGCGTTTGACCAAGGTGCCACCGGCATGGATAAAGGCCATGCCATCACCTGTCAGTTTTTGCAGAATAAACCCTTCGCCCCCAAAAAAGCCGGCACCCAGTTTTTTCTGAAAGGCGATCGAAACTTCGGTGCCCAAAGCGGCGCAGAGAAAGGCGTCTTTTTGGCACAACAACGTGCCACCAAAGTCAGATAGATTGATCGGCAGAATTTTTCCGGGATAAGGTGCCCCAAAGGCCACGCGTTTTTTGCCTTGGCCTTGGTGGGTAAAATGGGTCATAAAAATTGACTCGCCCGTCAAGGCGCGTTTGCCTGCATCCATCAATTTGCCAAAGAGACCTTTGTCCGGTTTAGAACCGTCACCCATTTTGGCTTCAAAGGTGATGCCATCTTCCATCCAGTTCATGGCACCGGCTTCTGCGATCACGGTTTCGCCGGGATCCAGTTCAATCTCCACCAATTGCATATCGTCGCCAAAGATCTCGTAATCCACTTCATGGCTTTTCATTTTGGGTTCTCCCTTGTTTTGTCCGGCTTGGTTTTGGCATTTTTTTTGCCTGCATCAGTTTAGCACCTACAATCTACCCTGCTTCCAGAATTTACGCAAATCCGCCTCATACTGTTCGGGTTGGCCATTCCAGACTGCTTCGTGGCCGCCGTGGGGGTAGATTGTCAAGCTGCGCAGTGCGGCAGGCAGAGCTGCATGAATTTTTTTTGCCATCCAGGGGGGAGTCAGGGGATCTTCCTGATTGACCACCACCCAGGTCGGCAACTTGACTTCGGGAGCCAATGTGGTGGCTGCACAGTCCTGAAACTTCACACCTGCGCGCATGCCGGCAATGCCAATCGCGGTCTCGTAGAGCCAAGGAGGCAGGCCCGGGCTTTTGGCCTCGGCCACATCGCGCAGCGAACTGCTGGGACTTTCGACCAGCAGGGCTTTGACCTGGGGGTATTCACGCGCCAGGTTGGGAGCGGCATTGAGAATGGCCATGCTGCCGCCGGAGCTGCCCCAGAGCAAGATCGGGCGAAGGGGAAAATCTTTCTGCAATGCGCTTAAAACAGCTTTGACATCTTCTTTTTCTTTGCAGCCGTAACTCACGCCCGCTTGATTGTGATCGGAGATCCCGTGGTTGCGCATCTCCATGGCGATCAGCTGAAAACCCATGCGTTCAGCGGCTTTGGCATAACGCGCCCCGTTCAGCCAAGTCGAAGTGATGCCCGAGACGTGTAAAAGCAAGGGGGCATCCGCAGGGGCTTTGGGGGTTGATTTGCTTGTCTGATCTGGAAAGACCCTGTAGTGGATTTTCATTCCCTCAGAATTGCTGGCAAAACGGGATTCTGAGGGGAGCTTTAAGGCCGCTTCACAGCTCAGATCGAGCGTGCTATCCGTGGGCGCGCCGGGGCGCAAATCTTTAAAATAGCCTTTGCGGTAAGCGTCGCACTGGGCGGGATTGGCTTTGAGCCAATAGGCTTTGCCGTATTTGTAATAGAGCATTTTATCGGCCTGCAGATTTAAATAAAACACGGCTGTCACAGGCAGTAGGCAAAGCAGTAGCGAGATGAGAATATGACTTTTTTTTAGCATATCTTACCCTATCATAGATTGTAGCAGTCCCATAGAAGATCGCTTTTTAAAAGATATTTGGTTACCCTCAAATACAAATAGCCCTGGCTTACGCAGCCAGGGCTATTGTCATTTACACTGATTATTTGACAATAACGTTGTCGATTACTGGGCCTGTCGAGCTATTTGCCGTAAGGCTCTTAAAGCGCATACGGGTACGGCTTTGTTTGGTCAAAGAGCCTGGCACAGGGATTTCAATCGTTTTCCAACCCATATTTTTGGCACTTTTACCCGTGGTATCAAAGGAATAAACGCCCAGGGATTGGTCTGCCCAGAATACTTCCAGGCTTTTAACGCCAGAGCTGTTGATATTACCCGCCATGGCAAAGCTCAGACGATAATCCTGACCCGGCAGGGTGTAGATATCTTGGTAGATTTCCCCGGGTTGATCTGGGTTCAGATCCAGAGACTGTTGCCCTTCAAAGGGCGTCCAGGTTTCGGGAGGATCCAGTTCGGTATGACCAGGGGCACCGATTTTCCAGCAGCCAAGTTCTTTCACAAATCCCCATTGCCGACCGACAACAGGGGTTTCAAAACCACCGTTTACGACCCAATTATTGGCATTGCCATAGCAGGGGTCTGTTGGCGTTGGCGGCTCAGTAGGAGTGGGTTCGGGGGATGCGACAGGCGAAGGCATTGGACTGGGCATGACACTCGGTTGTGGCGTGGGTGTTGGGGCGGGAATACACAGCCCCAGAACACGGGCTTCGATTTCTTTCATCTGTGCTTCGAGTGCCGCGCTGTTTTTGATATCCAAGAGTCGACCGCCTGTCGCCTCAGTAATCTGATCATAGCGGTCAAAAAAGCCTTTTTCAAGCATAAAATAGGCCCAAGAATTGTTTGCTTTTGCAAAATCAGCGACAGCCCTCTCCCGCTCAGGGCTATCGGGTTTCGCAAAGCCTGTAAACTTGCCTCGCTGCTGCTCTGGCTGGTGATCGGTGATCACAATTTGGATCAGTGGCACAAATTCGCCCTTGGCTCCACGGCGGCGCTTGACTTGATCACTTTCCAGATCTCCAACCGTTGGATCGGCCAAGGTTTCTACCAAGGCACTGTAGGTGTCCATACTGGTTCCTGCAATATGGGGATGATTGGCCAGAGCGGTTTTGACCGTGTTGGCATCGGTGACAGCGTTTAAAACGAGCTTGGTCGCATCTTTTTCGTCATTGTGAGGGTGCTTTTTGTAATTGGCTGCGGTGCTGGCGACAGAAAATGTAACGTCTGCCCCAGAGGCCTTCATTCTGTCTATAAAGCTATAGAGCTGCTGCTGAACCGCTTTTGTGATCGTAGAAGGGGAATTACCTCCATCCAGGACAAAAACGATATCTGCTTTGCCTGGGCAAGATGCCTGTGTATCGTTCTCTACGGTTAGAATCCGCAATCCACCTTTGCCATTGGCAACGAACAAGACATTGTTTTGAAACTTGACTACATTTGCTGAGGCATCATTTTTAAAATTCACAGATCCCATGCGTTGTAGGCCCTTGTCAGTTAACTGAGCTACGCCCACGCCATCAAACCCTTCAGCCATGAAGACATAATTACCATCAATCGAAGCCCCATTGGTGATACCCTCACCACCGGCTTTAATTTGACCGAGGATTTGTGAGCTGTTGAGATCCAGCGCGATTGTACCTCCATTGCCCGCTCCGACGACGGCGATATTGTCTTTGACAGCGATGGTTGATTGTGAAACTGGGAGGGTGGCACTGTTGGGTAAATTGATTTTTTTGCTCAGGCTGAGATCGGTATTGAGCAGGTGCAGTTCACCACCAGAACCTTTAAAGGCTGCCAATTGGGAACTGTTGCTCTTGACACTCACGCTGCGTGCATCTTCAAGGGGATAAAAACCCGTTTGTTTCAAGCTGTTTTTATTGAGCTTAGCGACGCCACCCCCTTTGTCTCCTGTTGTGACATAAATATCATTGCCCATCACAGTGACGTCTGTGGCGGCAAAACTGGGCAGGTCAACATGGCCTGCAACAGAGCTGAAGGCCGCGCCACGGGCATCCAGGTTGAGCACCTGCAAAAAGGCGGGGGAACTCAGATCTTTGATCAAGGAGGCACCACTTAAAAACAGTTGGTTTCCAGCTTTGGTCAGGGCATAAAAATCGCTATTTGCAGCCGTTAACTCAGCCATTAATTGAGGTTTGCGTGGGTTACTGATATCGATAATATAAACGCCACCAGAAAATTCCTCTCCAGCGACATCATAAGAAACATAGGCCAAATTATTTTCAATCATGACATTGGTTGCTTGCACAACCGTTCC
>JBIKWL010000212.1:0-6887 GCA_044356335.1 Candidatus Sericytochromatia bacterium | reverse complement strand
CAAGAGAAAGAGCGCGAATTGAAAAAACAGGCAGAGTTGGATTTGCTGCCCAGCGGGGACATCGAGATCGTTCAGCCCACGGTTTTGACGCCTACCCCAGAAACCGATGTGCAGCCTTGGAATCCGCCCCAACCCAATGAGCCTGTTTATGTCAAAATGGCCGACTGGATCGCAGAAAACTCCACCACCAAAGAGCCCGAGATCAGTGATCAAGGTCTGATTCCATTCGCTTATGGCCAAAGCCCTGTGCGCTGCAAAATGGTAGACGGAGAGCCCTGGTGGGTGCTGCGCGATGTCTGCGGAGCCATCGGTTATAAATGGGCTGGGGATGCTGTCGATTTGATAGAGGAAGAGGATCTGGAAAAAATCCAGACCCTTACCCCTGGCGGGTACCAGAATATGATTTTTGTGAATGAGCCGGGGCTTTATCAGCTTTTGGCCAGAACACGGGCTGAATCAGCTAAACCTTTTCAGCGCTGGCTGTTTAAAGAGGTGCTGCCCCAGATTCGGAAAACTGGCCAGTATTCACCAGCCCCAGCGCCTGCCCAGGTTGACCCTCTGGACGCCATTATTATGAGCCTGACTGAGATTAAAGCAGTAAAAGCCCAACAGGCCCAATTGGCTGCCACAATCGAAGCCCAGGCCCTGCAGATTGCTGAGATTAAACAGCAGGCCCCGGTCGATACCGACAAAGCAGTGAATCAAACCCTGCAAAAACTCCAAAGCCTCGAAGCCCGCCGCAATGAGCTGCATAATCTGGTTGCCCAGGTCGTGAACGCTGCGGATCGATCAAAGCATATCATCGCTTCCAGCTATTGCAGTTATCAGGCTGTCTGGCGCGCAGTATTCAATGCGTCAAATCCACCTGTGAACAAATTGGCTGGGTATACCTCACTCGCTCAGATCAATACCGGCATCGAGGCAGCCAAACAGCTTTTGGAAACTTTGCTGAGCAAAGCGCCTGCAGAGCAGTTGAAAATTGAAATCGAGGGGGATGCAGCATAAATGAAAGTCCTCTTTTTCGACACAGAAACCAGCGGGCTGCCTGCCAATTATCAGGCCCCGCCTCATGAGACCGATAACTGGCCCAGAATTGTACAGATGGCTTGGTCGCTCCAAGAAAATGGCCAGGTGCTCAACTGGCATGCAACTGGCAATTATATCATCCGGCCCCAAGGCTGGGAGATCCCCGCTGAATCAACCCAGATTCACGGCATCACTCAAGAGCGCGCATTAAACGAGGGCTGGCCCATTGCCTCAGTGCTGGCCACTTTCTCAAATGCGCTCAATGCTGCTGATTTGATTGTCGCCCATAACCTCGACTTTGATCGGCACGTAGTTGCTGCCGAGATGTACCGCACTCACCAGGGCATGGCGCTCTGGCATTTTTGGCACAAAGACGGGTTCTGCACGATGAAGGAGGGGGTCAATGTTTGCCAATTGCCAGGCCGCAAAGGTTTTAAGTGGCCCAAGCTGGCTGAACTGCATCAGCATCTATTCAACGAAGGCTTCGACGGGGCCCACGATGCCGCTAACGATATCGCAGCCACTGCGCGCTGCTATTGGGCAATGACCAAGGAGGTCGCCACAGTATGAGCGAGATTATCAAATCTATTTACGACCAAGTTTTAGCTGTGGCCAATGCGCGCAGAGAAGCCTCTCAAAACACAAAGTGGGAAGAGTTCAAGGCTAATCGTGTCGATCCGGTTGTGCAACGGCTTCAGAATCAGGTGCGGGCTGCCCGGCCCAAGCATGGCTTTGGGGGTGCGTTCGCGTGAACGATTGGTACTCATTTGTTCAATGGGAATTATCTTCCCGCGAAACCATAGATTTCAAAATGATTTATGTGGACATCGCTGGCGGAGATATTCTTGCTGGCCTGTTGCTCTCTCAGATTATTTACTGGAATCTCCCAGGCAAGGATGGGGGTTCCAAATTGCGTGTCGAAAAAGAGGGCAAGCTCTGGTTGGCTCGCAAGCATACCGAATGGCATTCAGAAATCAGAATGACAGAAGACCAGGTGCGTCGTGCATTGGGCGTACTCAAAGACCTGTTGTTTGTCGAAGTGAAGTTGTTTAAGTTTGATGGAGCCCCAACGGTTCACATTCATCTCAACAGAAATGTGGTTGCCAGCGCAGTTAAAAAGATGACTGCATTTCAGGCGGCCGAATTGGCAGGCATCCCAAATGGATCTGGGTCAGAACCCAAATGGATTTGGGATAAAACCCAAATGGAAATGGGCCAGAGCCCAAAACCATTAACAGAGACTACACACAAAGATTACAACAGAGAATTAAATTCCCCCTTTAGTCCCCCTGCGGGGGAAGTGACAGAGCCCAGGAAAAAATCTTCGGCTTCTTCTCGCTCGAAAAAAGAGCGGTTGTTTAGCGAAGATGGGATCCCTCTCCCCAAACACGATCCCGAAGGATTCCTTCGATGGGTCCAGGCCCACCCAAAACAATCCCACTTTGCCAGCGCAGCAAATGAATGGGATGCACTCAAGCCGGATCGCCCCATGGTTGAACGGTTGATTCTCAATTCCACCGATCGCACCCGCAAAGATGCGGATTGGGTCAAAGAAGGCGGGAAGTACATTCCCAATCCGGCCGCATACCTCAAAGGCTGCCGCTGGCTGGACAAATACACCGATGTCACAGTTTCCAGCGGGCCCCAAGGCGTCACGGTTTCGTATCAGCAGCGGGCACCTGGCCAAACTCAAAGCGAGGAAGAGTACCGGGCAAATGTCGAGGCCAGCCGCAAGCGCTGGGAAGCCAAACAGGCAGCTCAACAAAATCAAAATTTTAGTGAATATGAGGGGGTGACGCTCGATGCTGTTGCAATTTGAAACAGTCCAGACCGGGATTGAGAAATTCCGCGATGTAATGAATTTTCCTGTCGGACCGAGCACTGTGGAAACCTGGCTTGAAGACCTGGCAGACTTGCCCGATCAGGCTGTCGAGGCTGCTTTCAATGCAGTGCGGCGCACATTCCAACCCAAGTTCAATGGCGATCGACCCACGCCTGGGCTTCTCAGAGATTGGGTCCTGAAGCAGATTGCCAAAAACGACTCTGCAGCATTCAACGAGTGCATTGAGAATGCGGCTCGTTCACAATCTCAGCTTTACACGTTCGATAAAGTGCAAAAAAAACTTGTTGAGATTCCGATTCAGTGGTCGAGCCCTTTGGTTAAAGATGCGTTTGACCAGTTCGGCGGGGCCCGAGCCTTCAACTCGATCACCGAAGGCCAGCTGCCCACGATTCGCGCCCAGTTTCGCGGATTGTACAGCCAGCTCCAGGCCCGCGCACAAAGCCAAGCGGCATTTGCTTTGGATAGCAACGTGATCTCGATCGAGGCAGCAAAGCAGCGCCAAGGGGTGGCTGAAAGCATCAAAGCATTGGCTGAAGCAAAGGCGGTGAAAAGTGTCTGAACTTCTTTCAATTCAACTCGACGAAGGGCACCTGCTGATCCCTTTGCACCTGGTCGCCGAACATCGGGCCACGGTCCAGGCAGAAAAAGACGGGCAAAAGCCCCACTCTCGACTCTGGGATCGCATGCAGGCCGAGGCCATGGCACACCCGCGTCTCGCTGCCGAGTGGCTTTTAAACCACATGGACATTGATGAGATTGCGGGGCAGATCCGCTTTATCCCAAACCACAAGTTTATTGGCTGCCTGTTTGATGGGTTCCACTCACCAGAGCAGTGCAGCGTGACAAATGCGCGGGAGGTGCAGCGTGCAGGTTACTGAGCGCCGCCCACAGCAAAGCATCATTCTGCTCTCGGTTTATCAGATTGCGCTCATTGAAGCCCGAGTGAAGCGCACCGATTCCCAGGCCAAATATTTTCAGCAGAGAGAAAAGCGCAAAAGTTAATTTTTGGTTAAACATTTGAGGCCAAAAATGGACTTTTGAGATCCCCGCGTGTTGGAATAAGTGTGACCCGCGTCATTGACCACCCAGTGACGCGGGTTTCGCGCATTTTTTGATCATGAATAATAAAAGTTATTGTAGGTAAAAATGGCAGACATCGAAAAGCCAGATCTTGGCATTCCTGAGTTTGATGCCCAGGCCGCAGAGCGGGCTTCAAGATTTATTATTGATTGGGCAAATTGGCGAATATCGCAAGGTGTGCAGCCTGAATTGGCCGCAATATCAGCAATCTGCAATCTGCTCGGCTTGAATGAGTGGAATGGCGATCAGGATATCCACATGATCGCGTGCATGTATTCAGAGTCTCCCGGCCAAAAGCCCCAGTTTTTAGAGTTTTGCAGGCATCAGAAGTGAGCCAACTGCCAAAACCTCAGCCAATTCAGGCAAATTACACGCCTCAACACGAAGACTCTCACGCAATCTTGGCAGACCTCAAAGACCAGCGCATTGAAAAGCTGGAAACTGAGGCCCAGCGATTGACAACCATAATCAAAGCCTTGCGCGAGCAATGCACAAAAGCGACTGAGCGAGCAGACCAGGCCGAGTACATGCTCAAAGCTGCGGGGCTGTCTGACATAAATCACTACATGACCCAACTCAAAGAGCAGGCAGCTCTGATTGACCACAAAGACCAGCACATTCGGACGCAAGCTGTTGAGATTGCATCTCTTCGCAGGCGGTTAAACGACTTGAAAGCTGGGCGAAATGTTGCGCAGGAATGGCACGATGAGCCTGGGGAAGAGCGGGAGGATTTGCCGTGAGCGATATCAACGGGGTTAATTCATTCTGGATTCAGGCCCGCGCAGAGTGGGAGAGCGAGCGCACGGCATTGGTCAACGAGAACGCGAGGCTTAGGGCTGCTCTTGAGTCGATTGTGGTCTTTGCTGAGATGCAGAATTTCACAAGCCACGCTCTATCTTTGGTGAAAAGCACGGCTGAAAAGGCTTTAAAGGGCAGGTATGGAACGTGATGTTTTGCCAAGATTCTTTAAATTCATTTGTTGGAAAGCCTGTTTTGGATGGGCTCAACGGGTCAAAAGTCGGCAAGGTTATTGATGTGTCAGTTAATGCGCCCAAATTTGAATACCCGCATTTTTTGCACACAAGAGAAAAAGGCGTAACAACAGGGGTTTATCCTGCAACCGTTTTAAAGCCCTCGTGCAAAAGAGCCTTGCTGGATCGAGTCTTTGACGTTCGGATAATTGATGGGCCAATCATAAAATTTTGCTTTTTATTGGATGATAAATTTGAGCATAAGACACCAAAGCCCGGTGATGCCTGCCGCTTATATGTCGAAAGAATCAGGACAAAGCGCGCCAACTTCAAGCCGCACATGCCTAGAAGATTAAAGGCGGTTCGAAAGCAATGAGTGATTATCAATTTGTTTCAAGAGTAAATGGCCAGCCAGACATTCTCTTTAGCTTTGAAGAATTGATCGATGCTTTTAGAGGGCTTGGATCAACCAGCCCATGGCCGACAAATAAGAAAATGCAAGATCTTATTATGCGCCTTGATTGGGCCGGCATGTATCAATTTGAGCTGATTGGCGGGGCTTGCGATACCTGTGACGCTCTGAAAAAGGAAAACGAAGATTTAAAAAGGCAAGTAGAAATGTGGGCCGGCATGGTGATTGACGAATGAGAGAACCTGGCCTGAACGGTCCCCAGCTCCGCCAACTTCGCCGCTCGTTCGGCATGTCTGCCAAAGCATTCGCTGCAGCTGCTGGTTATGAGTACGGTTATTACCGCGCAATAGAAGCCAGTAAGCGCGAAGTAAACCGCTCTATCAAGATGTGTTTCAAGCGTATTTTGTTGGAACACGCAAAGAATCAAGCACTGGTGCTTGAAAGTTGGGACCCTGGTATATCAAAACTTGACATAAGGAAGAATTTTGATGGTAGTGTTAGATTATCGCGTAAAGGTGTCTAAAGAACAGTGAACCGAAAACCCCGGCTCCAAAATCTTCCGGACAAGATTGCCGCTGCGCTTAAATTACTCAAAAACCCAATTCCTCCCCGCCCCATTCCAGTCTTAGACGACTCGGAACTTAGACACATTCTCACAACATTCTTTAACACCCCCCGCTCTGTACTCAATGAGGAAGAGAGCCTGGGGGATTTAAAAGCAATCAGCCGAGAGGCTTCCCGGTCTGTTCGGGTTCGCCCCAATCCGACAACTGGGAATACTCTTTCTGATTTGCTTACCTGGGCAGAACTCGAAAGAATTCTTCGCCAGCTCGATGAGCGCTCACTCTGCATTATTGCTCTTACCTGTGGCCGCCCAATCTGGTCGGTTGATGACATCGAGTTCTCTCTGATTCGGATTGAGCAGGAAAATGGCCATGTGTTCTGGCAGCACAATCCCGCCGCATTCACAGAAGAAGAGCGCGAGATGAATCGTGAAAAACTGGCATCTTTCAGAATTGTCCGAGAGAAAATAGACGGGCGCTGGCGCATTGCCGAATCTGAAACGACAGCTGTATTCAATGAGCTGAAGCAGGCCTTGGGGCCGTACCTCGAATAATGGCTATTACATGGACTCAGATCGGGTCAACAGAAACCGTTTCTTCGGACGTGATCGACGCAATAACAAAGTATTATGTCGGGCCCGTCTCTGGTGGGTATCTGCTCAGAGTTGATCAACACCTCAAAATAAAGCCGCAAAATTATCCAGTGGCACCCAAAACCGCAGTGGTCTTTGTGGCTTCTGCTGTGCCTGTGTCAATCAGTTGGGCTCTCGAAAGTTCAGCAGAGGAAGAGGCGTCGTCTGGTGGCTACACCAGCACGATCACCCGCGCCGCTTTGGTCGGTACTCCGCTCAATATAGACAGCCTGCCGATCGATACAACCAAAATCTATATGCTTCAACAGACCCAAACGCTAAACGACGAGCCAACCGGGGGCCAATCTTTGGCCCTGACAGTATTCCAAGGAGAGTAAACAAATGGCAAAACCGACTTCA
>JBIKWL010000088.1:0-23453 GCA_044356335.1 Candidatus Sericytochromatia bacterium | reverse complement strand
TTCATTGGGACCTCCTTAACGGGTGGGACTGATGAACTTTATCTCTTTTTGGGGGCTTTTGTCTGCCCTTAAACCTTGATAAAATTGCCTCTTGGGCTTTTGAAATTTATTTTCTGGATGACTCTAGGTAAAAAGTATGGGAAGTTCTCGCACCTCTCGGAGCCGATGACAACACTTTACCTTGATGCAGAAGAATACAAATGTCTGTCTGCCCTTGACGGTCAATTTGCAGTCAAAAAACGATACGCTTTGGCAGGGGGATCCCTCGACGTTTATGAAAAACCAAATTCTGGGTTGATGATCTTCGAGCTTGAATTCGCCAACGAAGAGACAGCGCGTCGTTATCATCCTCCGGAGTTTGTATTGGCAGAAATTACAGGGAATGAACAATATACAGGTTTTAAATTGGCGCAAAATCTGACAGATTAACTATGAAGAGCCAAAATAGGCACAATGGCCTACGGCCAGGCCTCTTCTGAATTGGACAAAGAAACCTTGTGTTTAGAATGGTTTAGTCAGTTCTCGCTCCCAGAGCTTTCATTGCCCTGCCCGATAGAATGTCTGTTTGCAGAAAACACAACGCTTGAGCGGAGTTCATACAAAGCGAAGTGATGCCAAGATGCAAAACAGGTTTAAATTTAACGGTCTAAAATCTGATCTAAACTCGCATCTTGAGGGTAGTTCGTGGCACTTTTTAAGATCTGTGCCGATTCTTGTTTGCTGAGCACGACGGGGAGATTCTTGTAAAAATTGCCGACCATTTGGATTTCTGAAACTCCGGTGGGTCTCAGATACATTCTTAAAAAGCCAATCACTGAGTTGCTGCGGCCTTTTGAGAACTCAATGATCAACACATTTTTTTTGTCAAAGATATCTGCTTTTTGAACCTTAATTTCATTCTTCATCAATCTTTGAATGACTTTTTGCTTGTCGATCACCGTTGTAAAACCATCGACCAATTTAACTGCATCGTCGGACTGGCTGACTGACTGTGCTCTTACATTTTGGCGAGCGATAGGTTGGTTCAGCATGGGAGCTGTGTTGCACCCGGTCAGAATCATCATCAAAATACTGGCTGAAATTAATTTTTGCATTGTCTTTTCTCCTGAGCGTTATTTACATTTTTCGTTTCGTTAAATTGAGTATAATAAACCTTTATCATCTATACTATAGATATTTAAAGATGGTTATTATCGAATTTTTAGATATAAATTGTTAGACAAAAGGGAGAGGAATGACTTTGCTGTCACAATTCACTTTGGACCAATTACAGCTCTTTATCACCGTTGCCGAAGGGGGCTCTTTTTCAGAAGCGGCCAGGCGTCTAGATCGGGTGCAATCAAGTGTGTCTCACAGTGTGGCCCAATTGGAAAGGCATCTGGGGGTTCTGCTCTTTGACCGCAGTTCACGCAAGCCCCAACTCACCGATGCGGGGCAGATTTTGCTCAAACAGGCCTATCAAATTTTGAGCCAAAGCCATCAGATGCAACAACAGGCGCAAATTTTGCAAAAAGGCTATGAACCCCATCTGTCTGTGGTCTTGGATATGATTGCTCCTTTAGACTGGATCAGTCAGAGCCTGATTGCGGTTCAGAACCAATACCCCGACACGACCTGGCAGGTCCATACAGAAATGCTCGACGCCATTGCCCAACGCGTTCTCAAAAGAAGCGCGCAATTGGGGATTACCGGATGGCTTCATCCCTCTCAGCAACGTCTCTTGGCCTCAGAACCGCTGGGCAAGGTGGACTTTGTCTACGTGGTGGCGCCACAGCACGCCCTGGCCCGGCTCAAACCACCTGTTCCCCGCTTTGAACTCAATGCCTTTATTCATTTGAATGTCACAGATCGCAGTGCAGATAACCAGCAGCTGCCCGAAGCCAAACAGTGGCAAATGGCCGATCTTTCAACCCTTGTGCATTTTATCAAGGCAGGATTTGGCTGGGGTTTTTTGCCCTTGCATTTGGTCAAAGCGGATCTGGAACAGGGCTCCCTGGTCTCGTTGGAACTCAACAGCCATCCGCCCTCCTTTGAACTCAAGCTGATCTACTTAAAAACCGAACCGCCAGGTCCGGTGGGGTTGGCTTTGGCGCAAAGGCTCAAACAAGAAGCCCTCAGACATCTCTGAGCTTGCGCTAAAATGAAATCATTGAATTAAACGAGAACAAGAGGCGTTCAAGCATGCCAAGACAAAAAAATGAAGCCGAGCACGAATTGGAAGAAGTTTTGGACAATGATGAAATCGCGAAACAAATGTTGCGTGAGAAAGCCGATCACGCCTTTATACGGCAGGTCTGCAACTTGAGCCAGTCAGATATCACGCACCTGGAGCAAGAGTTAGCAGGTAAAGGGGCGCAGAGAACACGAAGAAAATAGAATTCGGCTATACTTTAAATTCAAACCAATCAAGCACCGCCCTGCGCTTCGCTTACAAAAGAGGACACCCCCATGAATTCTAAGAAAGTAACTGAATTCGCTGATATCATAACGAACACAGACTTACTCGCCTATCTCGCCTCCGTTTTTATTTCCGTGCCCACCCCCATTCAAGTTGACTGTATCCCCAAACTGATGGGCCCGGGTCACTTCACTGTGCAAAGCCATACAGGCACAGGCAAAACCCTGGGCTACCTATTGCCCTTGGTCTCCCAACTCAAGGCCTCCGAAAGCAAAGACGATGTGCGCATCAATGGCAGCCCCCGAGCTGTGATTGTCGCCCCGACCCGAGAGCTGGCCGCCCAGATTTTCTCGGTTGTCAAAGAGATTTCACATCATGCCAAGCTGCGCGTGCGCAAGCTGGTGGGGGGCGACAAAGGCAAATCCCTCAAGAGTATGTTCTCGATGCCGATGGATATCCTGGTCACGACGCCGGATCGCTGTCTGCGCTCGTTAAAAAACAAAGAGCTTTCTAAAGCCAGTTTAAAATACCTGATCCTGGATGAAGCCGATCACCTGCTTGAGCCTTCATTCAAAAGCATCATGCAGCAGATGGCTTTTGAGCTGCAAGATACAGACTTCCAGCTTTTTCTGGTGAGTGCCACCCGTCCCGCCCAGTTTACCGAAACCATCCAGTCGTTTTTCCCGGCACTCACGCTGCAAGCCATTGATGCCACCCAGGGAAATACCGCTGAGATGCGCATCGACATTTTTAATCTGTCTGTCGAAGAAAAAGAAAAATTCATCTACGTCAAAGACTTTCTCAGACAGCAAAAGCACCGCAACGGCGTGATTTTTACAGGCAGCAAATTGCGCGCCCAGCGTTTATCTGAAGAATTATTGGCCGCAGGTCAAAAAAACATGTTTTTGCTGCACAAAGACCTCGAAATTAAGGACCGTGCCGAGGTGATCGCCAACTTTCGCAAAAGAGGCGGTATTCTGATTGCCACAGACATTTTTGCGCGGGGCATTGATATCCCCCATTTACAATGGGTGCTTAATTTTGATCTGCCTTCTGAACCGTATTATTACCTCCACCGCAATGGGCGTGTGGGCCGTTTAGACAGAGACGGGGATGTCTATAATTTCCTCACTTCCAAAGATGCCGAACGCATTGAGCGTATCAACAAAGCCCTCGTGACCCAGGGGCGAACGGATCTCAAGATTGATGCCTCTGCCAGGAAAAAAATCAGTTACAAACGCAAATAGCGGATAAACGGAGAATACAGACGTGATTGAATCGCTGGATACCGCCGTTCGCAACCATGCTGGCCAGTTCATCTGCGTGGAAATAAACAAGGATCAGAATACCAAGACGGTTCCGTTTCGGCACGCTGCCGACCCGCCCGTGGCGCAGTCGATGCTTCCAAATGTCCCTGGTCTCAGCGCGTTTTACAGCACATTTGGCAGTCTGACCCTATTTCTGGACGATGAAAGTGGCGAATCGGCATTTTTTATTGCCGATCCCATTCAGTGGGAGCGTTTGCGGGGCGATTTTGAGCTCTGGCTGGAGGGGATGGGTGAGGATGAGATCGCGGAGAGCTTGCCAGAAGGAGTGACCGAGTACCTGGTTGTCGGTGAGATTCCGCGCAGTGGGAATTACCTGCTGGTTTCATCGACGGGGACCAGGGCTGGCCTCGTTTTTGAGTTCGAGCACGACGGTTATGAGTTTATCGAGCTGGGAGCCAGTCTACCAGAATTTGTCGCCAAGACACTCGACCTTGACGCCCACCGGCTCACCAATATTGCGAGCCATTTGCGGTTCATTCTGCCGAATGAAAAGCGTCAATGGTGGATCCGAGAACTGCAAGATAACCGTGGCAACATCATCCGCACTGACGTTTAACCGTTGCTCAAGCGATGAAAAAACCCTTGCTCACTATCGCAGCAAATAACCATTACTGGCTCACCTTCGAGGCCTGCAACACAGCGCAATGGTCTAGAGCAACGGAGTGGTTAAAGCAGGCGGGTTTTTCTAAAATAGGCACCCCGGTATGGGGGATGGATGAGGCCATTTTTCCATCCTTTGTGAAACAGGATGTCACTGTGGAAGCAGGGTCTGATCATTGGTCTGGCAATTACCTTCTGGCTGTATGTGATAACGGCGATCAGGTTATACTCAATCTCGCCAACTATGTTTCGGCAGAAGATCGCCGTGCATCAGCGTGTTAAGCGTTTGAACCGGTTTCCTGGCGTTCCAGCACCAGGATCATCCGCCAGGCCCGCGGATCACTCAGCCCCATTTCCAGGTTGAAACCGCCGTAACTGGCGGCCAGCTTGAAGTCTCCCTGAAGAGCAATTAAGGCCAGGATTTCTTGGTAGGTATAACACCGTTGGGCGGCACTGTCTGTCAGCGCAACAGGTCCGTGTGGGGTTTCTGCTTTGAGCTTGACCGTTACCTGTGTGGTCTGGCTGATCGGATCAAAAACATCGCCCGTTTCGCCCCATTGAAAATGCACACGCGTCTCGCCAGCGGCCATCTCCCAGTTGGTTTCGACGCTTAATTCCGGGGTGAGAAAGTCCTTGGGATGACTCAGTTCAAGGATATACACGCCACCCAGACGCAAGTGGGCGGCGACGGTCGTGAGATGCTGGCAAAAGTCCGACTGGCTGAGCAGATAAGAGGCCGAATCGATCATCAGCAGGGCCAGATCGACGGGCTCAGCCAAAGCGAAGTCGCGCATATCGGCCTGCACATAGTTCAAATCCAGATCCGCTTGGCGGGCCAGTTCCAGCCCGTAAGCCACCATCGCGGCAGAAGCGTCGAGGGCCACGGCCTTTATGCCGCGCCGCGCACATTCCAGGGCATGTCGGGCTGGACCTGCGCCCAGTTCCAGCACCGAGCCCGGCAGTGCTTTGCCCAGCTGGGCCATGGCTGCCAGCAAAAAATCCACCTCGGCAATGTAGTCCCGGTAACTGAACGCGAGGTCGTAAAGCGTTGCATGGTGGTAAATGTCGTCGTGCTGTGTTTCTGGCATGGACCCATTGTACACGAGCTAATTACCCATGCCATCCTGACACTTGCCAAAGCTGGTATTAAATGGGTGTTGTCGGGTATGATATAAACCCCAGAATCTTGGTCTCTTGGAGGCCTTATCAAAGGTGAAACCTGCTTTGAATACCCATCACCGACCGACCGAGAAAGACGCCTTGGCAATCGCCCATAGCCTGAGTGGCGAGCAGCCGCTGAGTGTGCAGCGTTTTGCGACGGGCATTGGCCATTGGGTCTATGAGGTTCGTGCTGAAGATGGCTCAGCGAAGGTGGTCAGGATGGGCCTTTCCAGCCAAGTCGACGATTTTACAGGTGCGATTCATTGGTCAAATACCTTGCGTCCGCTTGGGGTGCCTTTGCCTGAACTGCTCTCCCATGGAGAGTATCGGGGGCTTCCCTATCTTGTGCTGGAACGTCTTGCCGGAGAAGATCTCGAACAGGTCTATACGCGTTTGTCGCTGCCAGAGCGCAGGGCCATCGCAGAAGAAGTGTGTGAGATTCAATGCCTGGTTGGCAGATTGCCACAAGGGGAAGGATATGGCTTTGTTCGCTTTCCCGGAAGCCAAGCTCACAGATCTTGGGCAGATGTCGTGGACGCTTCACTGGCCCGAAGCCGTTCCCGTATCTTACAGGCAGATCTGATAAGCCCCAGGCCGGTCGAGCGGGTATCGGAGCAGGCCAAACGCTTTGCGGGTTATTTCTCCCGTGTGCCAGCGACGCCGTTTCTGGACGATGTGACCACCAAGAATGTGCTGGTACACGCTGGGCGGCTCAGCGGTATCGTTGATGTGGACTGGATCTGTTATGGCGATTCGCTCTTTACCCTTGCTTTAACACGCGCTGCCATTTTGAGTGCCGGTGCCAACCCAGATTATACCGACCACTGGTGCGACTTACTCGCCTTAACCAGCGAGCAGCAAGCCGTGGTTCATTTTTATACGGCCCTTTTCTGCGTTGACTTTATGAGTGAATTCGGTCAGGTCTTTAATCACGCTGTTACAGCACTGGATTTGGAGCGCTTGGCCCGTTTGGAGAAGATTTTAGACGAACATCTGGGCAGGATTAAGGCAATTGGCTGAGATCCACGATCAGGCCTGAGGTCTGGTGAATCACACCCAGTTTGAGTGGGGTCTGCTTTTGCATCAGCTCTTTCATCCAGTTGTCACTGGCATTTTTGAGCGGCAATTGGAATTCGTCGTAGCTCTCGGTGCGAATCGGGGCTTTGGTTTTGAGCCCTATTTGTTGGCGGTGGGCATTTTCGAGGTGGAGAAAGTTTTCATAAAACAGTTCTGGATCGTAATAGCTAAAGGTCACCGACGCTTCTCCGGCACGGGCCCAGCTGATGTCTCCCCAGAGAAAACCCGCCAGGGAAATCGCGCGGTTTTCTTGGGGTACCCGGGCCTGGGGGACCAATCTGGTAAACGCTGGCAGAGTGGCCTGGCGTCCCATCTGTGTCAGTGGCATTTCGTATTTGCGCAGCCAATAGCGATTGAGTGGAAAGGGAATTCCCGCTTTTTCGACGGCGGCATTGGCAAAACTGGTGCAGCCGCCGCCCTCTAATTTCAGGGGATCGACAGGAAAACCATAATTGACACCCGCTCCGGCCTGATCGTACGCTTTGACAAATTCGGCCAAGCGTTGACATTGGCTGGGTGTGACTTGGAATCCCAGCCAGGAAAACTGATCGGCTTTGGCACCGACCTGCAGGCGTTGCTCCACTTCGGCCGGGGATTCCAAATGGCCGTCGTTGTAGACCAATTCGAGCAGGCTCAGCCCCCAGCCTTGGGTCAGGGCCGAAATTCCTTGGGCGTGTTCTTCGCCGGTTTGGCCCGTGGCTCCTTGCATCAGGGTGCCATTGGGCATGCGGCAAGACCAAGCGATCTGGGCATGGCCAATCGAGCTGGGGTAATGGTAAAGCCGTTTGGCAATCTGGCTTTGCAGGGTGGTGCGGGCCAGACGGCTGGGGCTTGACCAGTCCAACCAAGCCGATGAAGGAAAGGCAAAAACCAGGATATAACTGGCGTCGGGATTGGCTTTAAACAGATCTGTGTAGGTGCTGGTTTGGGCGTATGCCTGGGTGTTTGAAAAGCCCCACATGCTCAAGAGGGTGGCGCAGAGGGCTGAACAGAGTAAACCTGAAAAGAGAGGGTGTTTGACTTTCAACATTCGCTACCTGTGTGGGGAGTTTTTATCATTATACTGACTGCAGGGCCTTTGACGAAAACAAAATGCCAGGAAGAGCCCGCAGGACAGGTTCTCCTGACACAGAAGCCACTGTGGATAACCTGTTAAAATTGTTACCAATGAAGACGCAGAGCGTATTTGGAGAAAATTCTTGCCATGAGTCAGGCCCCTGTTTTAATTCCTTTTCCCCGCCATTTAGACATGCAAAAGGGTTTTTGCAAGCTCAAGCCCGAACAGCGCATTTTGTTGGACACCTCTGGGCCCGAACTTGGTGATTTGGGCCTTCTGGCCCAAAATATGCTGCGCGAGGCCGCCAATTTACAGTGGACGCTGAGCGCTTATCCCGATTTGCCGCAGCGCAAACTGGGCCTGCGTTTGGCCCTCAATCCCCATTTGCATGGGCCCGAAGGCTATCACCTGCATATTTACACCCGCGTGATTGAAATTGAGGCCTCTGATCGCGCTGGGCTTTTTTATGGGCTGATGACCCTGCGCCAATTGCTGCGCCAATACCCGCCCGATGGGCTGCCCTGTCTGCTGATTCGCGATTGGCCTGATTACAAACACCGGGGCCTGATGCTGGATATTAGCCGAGACAAGGTACCCACCCTGCCCTCGCTCTACAAATTGGTGGATCAATTGGCCGAACTCAAGCTCAACCAGCTCCAGCTCTATACCGAACATACTTTTGCCTATACCGACCACGAAGAGGTCTGGAAAAATGCCTCGCCTTTAACCGGCGAAGAAATTTTGCATCTCGATCGCTATTGCCGTGAACACTTTGTTGAATTGGTGCCCAACCAGAACTCCTTTGGCCATCTCACCCGCTGGCTCCAGCACCGCCGCTACCGCCCCCTGGCCGAAGTGCCTGAGACAGGTTTTTTTCACCCCTTGCAGGAAAAACAGATCTACGAGCCCTTTAGCCTTTGCCCGCTTGATCCGGGTTCGCTCGATCTGCTCTCGGGTTGGTACCGCGAGCTTTTGCCCCATTTTAGCAGCCGCCAATTTAATATTGGCTGCGACGAGACCTTTGATTTGGGCCAGGGCCGCAGCAAAGAGGCCTGTGAAAAACAGGGTACAGGCCGGGTCTATCTGGAGTTTTTGACCAAAATTCTGACCTTGGCCAGCCGCCAGGGCCATGTGCCCCAGTTTTGGGGCGATATTGTGCTCAATCACCCGGCTTTGATTCCCGAAATTCCCCGACCTTCAATCGCCCTCAATTGGGGCTATGAAGCCGATCATCCCTTTGATATTGAGTGCAAGGCCTTTTCCGACGCTGGGATTCCTTTTTATGTCTGCCCTGGTACTTCCAGCTGGAATACCCTGGTGGGCCGTACAGACAATGCCTTTGGCAATCTCGAAGTGGCAGCCTCAGAAGGCCTCAAAAACCAGGCCATGGGCTATTTGATCACCGATTGGGGCGACAATGGCCATTGGCAACCCTGGGCGGTCTCACTTTTGCCTTTGGCTTATGGTGCCGGATTGGGTTGGCAAGTGGCACAAAACACTGGCAAGACGGCTGAAAAACATGATTTTCTACGGGCGGCCAATATTCATCTCTTTCGCGCGACCGAGGGCCAAGTGGCGGAGACGGTCAGCGATTTGGGCAATGTCTATCTCAAACCCGAGGTTTTGATCAAAAACCAATCGGTGCTCTTTTATCTCCTGCAAAACCCAGAATTGCCGCTGGGCGAAGGCAAAACGACGGGTTTGAACTTGGCAGCGCTCAAAAGTACCAAACAGGCCCTGGACAAACTCCTCTCCCGCCAAGATACGCTTCAGAGCCAGCGCAACGACGGCAATTTAATCCTGGATGAATTTCGCTGGGGAACTCAAATGGCCCTACACGCCTGTCGTCTGGCGATGGTGCGTCTGCAGGCCAAAAATCTGGCTATTCCCGAATTGCCCGAAGACATTCGCAAATCCCTGGCCGATGATTGGCGGGGACTGATGCGCGATCACCAACGCCTCTGGTTGGCTCGTAACCGGCCCGGCGGCTTAAACGACAGCCTGGCCCGCATGCAGAAATTGCTGAATTTGTATGAGACCAGTGCAACGGTTTGAGAGCAGGGCTCGCTGGCGTTGGGTTGGGGGGGCTTTGGGGCTGGCTGTGCTGATTTTCTTTGGGAAATCGCTGCTGATCTGGGGCTTGCTCGCTTTTGGCTTGATCATGGATGACGAAATTCCTGCGGGCATGCGTCTCTGGCTGAGTGAGCAGGTTTTGGCTCTGAAACCCCAATCGGTGCAGGCCCTCAAGCTCAAAGCAGAGGCCTGTGAACAAAAGGGTGACAATGTCTGCGCCTGGCAGACTTGGGAACGTCTTTTGCCATTACAACTTCAGCCTGAGGAGCAGGCCTGGCTGCATTTGCAATTGGGAGAATTGAGTCTGAATCGCTTGCCCAGGCCTTCGAGCTATGGTCTGACCGCGACCGGCCATTTGGTCGGGAGCCCTGGTTCTGGCGGCAGCTCCAATAGCAAAGACCGCCTCTTGCACCTCAATCAGGCTCTGAGTCTTGATCCCGACCTCAAAGAAGCCTGGTTTGCCCGCGGCCTGCTCAAGGCCCGCGATCTGGGCGACTGCCGGGGAGCCCGCGCAGATCTGGAAAAGGCCTGCAGCTTGGGGTATAAGCTGGTCTCTGGGCCGATTAACTTGGAGATGTGCCAAATAACCGCTTTTAGCTGTTGACTAGTCCTTCATCAGGTGTTCCAAAATGGTGTGCAAAATAATATGGTGGCTGACTTCGACTTCGTAATACGAGCTGCTATTGACCCAAAAATTGACAGCGCCCAAACTGCGCAGTGGGTTATTGGGCTTAAAACCACTCAGGGTGATGAAAGGTACGGCATTTGCTTGGCACCAGGCAGCGGCCTTGAGAATATTGGCGGAGGCCCCGGATGAGGAGATCAAGACCACGGTGTCTTGGCCGGGGGTGACAAATTTTTGCATCCAAACCACAAAGACCTGTTCCCAGCCAAAATCGTTGGCAAAACAGCTCATAAAAGCCGTATCTGAGAAACACAGGGCGGGTTTGTAATTGTTGCTCCAGTCTTCGGCCATATGGCTGGAAATGGCGTTCGAACCGCCGTTGCCCAAGAAGATGATTTTGCCTGGGGTCTGAGCCAGCAGGGCTGTGGCCTGGGCCAGGGCCGCGCGATCGATCTGTTGGATGTGGCCCGTCAAAGCGCTGAGCTCTTTTTCAAAAGGGGCGTCAGACATGGGAGGACTCCTTCGGGGGCGCTTGGGGGGCACTTGGGGGGGAAAGGTATTTAAACCAGTCTTGGGTGGCAATCTGAATGCTCTCGGGCTCCCAGACCGGGGCTGCTTGCCAAAATTCAAGTTGTTTTAACATTTCTGCGACCCCGGCTTCAAACGTCCATTGGGGTTCATAACCCAATAATTTGCGGGCCTTGGCAATTTCCACGAAGGTGATATCTGGCTCGCCGGGGCGTTTGGGCACATGCACCAGACCAACGGGTTTGAGCAATTCAGCCAGGTAGTTGATGCTGTAGTGATTGCCCGAGCCAATATTGATCACCTCGCCGAAGACATCGCTGCTGGCCGCTTTGTAAAAGGCCTGCACCACGTCTAAAACATAGGTAAAGTCGCGACTTTGGCTGCCATCGCCGACAATGGTCAGTGGTTTGCTGTGGGCGATTTGGGCCAAAAATACGCCAAAGACCGCACCATAGCCCGTATCTGTGCGGCTGCGCGGGCCAAAGACATTGGTCAGCCGCAGGCTGATCCAGGGCAATTGGTAGACCTGCCCCCAGTGTTTGACCAATTCTTCGCCCTGCCATTTGCTCAGGGCATAGGGGTATTCGGGGCGAATCGGAGCGTCTTCAAGGGTGGGGTAGCTGTCGGGAATGCCATAACAGCTGCCTGAGGCGGTGTAGATCAACTTGCGTGGCGGAAAGGCCCGGCACATTTCCAGCAGTTTGAGGGTGCCTGTGACATTGGCCTGGATATATTCCACCGGGTTTTGGATCGAGGGCACAATCGCGGCCAGGGCCCCCAAATGAAAGACATAGTCCACGTCTTGGAAATACGTCCCGTGTTCAGTGGGTGAGAGATCCTGCAAATCCACTTCGAGCAACTCGGCCTGGGGATTGAGGTTTTGGCGCAGGCCTGTTGAGAGATTGTCGATCACCGTGACCTGGGCCCCCTGAGCGATCCAAAAATCGCTCAAATGGCTGCCAATAAAGCCACAACCGCCGGTGATAATCACCTTTAAACCCTTACTGCCCACGGCTTTTTCCTCGTTTTCTCTCTGTTTGGACTCATTATACAGGTTCGGGGGGCTTGGATGAGTATCCAGGCCGCAGACGGGGCTTTTCGCGCGGGACTTGGGGGGTCTCTGCTGCAAGGGCACCAATCGGGCTGTCGGGATCGGGCTCAAACTTCAGGGTTTCGCCACTGCCTGTCAGCACTGAAATCTGCCAAGGCTCTCCGGCGGGATTCAATTTCACCACACCCAGGCCCGAGCGATTCAACAATTGCCAGCTGCGTTGGCCTTCGACCCGGCGCGACTCAATTTTCATGCGCTTGCGGGTGGTGAACCAGTTCAAGGGCGAGTTGCGGTGGTAGAGCAGGCGGTTGAGGGCGGCCAGCCGTTTGAGCACAGGGGCAGGAAATTCATTTTTGAGGCCACTGGCGGTAATTTGCCAGATATGCGGGCTGTTGCGGCGAAAGCGAATCACCAGATCGTAAACAAAGGAATAATGCACATCGCCAGAGAGAATCACCACCTTGCGGGGGGAGTTGCCATGTTTAAAAATGCTTAAGAGGGTTTTGGCAGCGCCGCTGTGGGCCATCCAATTCTCGGCATCCACGGCCAAGGCCTGGCCGATCATCGCCAGCGATTCTTGGATGACTTCAATCAGCTTCACGCCAAACATCGGCGCGGGTGAGACCAGCACCACGGCATCGCTGTGTAAGAGGGCCTGTTGCAATTCGATCAGGGATTCCCAGTCCATCAGGCCCGAAGGCTTTTGTGGGTGATCTTCGGCGTGCCAGCGCCGGGTGCGGGTATCCAGCACCAAGAGCTTGGGAAAAGTCGGCAGACTGTAATGCCAGTTTTCAAAATTGAGCAGATCTTCGATCAGGGCGTCTTGTTGAGGGGCTTCGGGACTGTGGCAATAGGCCATCACGGTCTGCCAAAAGAACGGCTCAAAGCGCTTGGGATCGTTGCCCCAGCCCTGGCAGAGCCAATAGGCCATCAGCGCATTGCCAATCACCCGGCGCGAAAAAGCGTGGCCATAAGCGGCTTCTTCCCAAGCGGCGGTTAAATTCCAATCGTCGGTGATATCGTGGTCGTCGAAGATCATATACGTGGGCAAATGGGCCAAGAGGCGCTGAACCTGTGGCAGACCCGCCACAAACCCTTCGAGGGCCTGTTTCTCTTCTGTGTAGAGTTTGTCTTTGTCGGGAGAGAGCTGCAATTCTGCAGCTTCGGGCAGGTGGATATATGGCCAAAGTACGGGCGACCAGCAGAGCAGATACAAGACAAAGCTCTCGGCAAAGCTGATCAGGTGATTGTCACAATAGCTGGAGGTAAAGACGGGCCTGCCAGGGGGACTAAACAGGCGGCTGAAGCGGTTTTCGGCCAAGACCTGCGGCAAATAGTTGCGGCGCCCATAGAGGCTGTCGGGGGCTTGGTAAAGTGCTTCGCTATCTGCCACTGGCCCCTCAGGAAAGATCTCATTGGGCAGACCGAGTAAGGCAATGGCCTGGTGCACGGCCAATAACATGGGCCCGCAGAGGTCGTCATTGTAGATCTGATCGCCTGTCAGCATGAGCAAATTGGGCAGATGGGTTAACTCTGCCTGCTTGGCTTTGCGTTGGGCCAATTCGGCATCCGCGGCCACCAAGGCATCGGGGCTGGGGTGGTGCGGCTTGCGGCAGGAGCCGTGCCAGATTTCACTGAGGTTTATGCTCAGGGAAATGCGCGGCTTGTCACCGTTGTAGCAGAGCTGCGGGAGCATTTCAAAGAGCGAGATCCAGCTCCCTGCTTGCTCTATCTGCAAATCATAGGTCAGCCAATTGGCTTGCTCCCGTGCTGGCGGCAGCGGCACAGCCAGACAGTGGACAAAGACCTTCTGGCCCAAGGGCAAAATTTTGAGCGCCTCTGGCGCCAGGGGCACTGCTGCCAAATCGCCAGGCTCGCTGCCCAATTGAAGTTGAATCGTGAGTGCTTCGCTGGCCACCCACCAGAGGGTAAACTCTGTGGCCGTGACACGCCGGAGCAGCGGGCCAGCCAGAATCAGAGGGAGTTCAGTGGGAGGTGGGGGCACTGGGAGTGTCTGCTCTTTTTTTTCTCAGTGTACCTTGTCTTGGGTGAATCCACGAGAGGGACACGTCTCCATTTAGCAAGGAGAATATGAGGGCAAGCGTCTAAAACGGCTTCGCTCGACGTAATTCTATGTCAGATCCAGCAAGGGCTGTGTCCGCGCTTGCAAGGCCGATTGAAAAAACGTATCAGCCTGGGTTGTCCAGCGCTTTGCAAAAAGCGCATCAAAGGGGGGACAGTGTTTGCAATTTTGCCATAACTCACTGCCAATCAAATTCGGAAAGATCTCCTTCCCACGGGCCAAGAGGGCGTGACCAGGAAAGGAATAATCTAAATCGGCAGCAAAGAGATAGACAGGAGCATGGAATTTTTCGAAATCTTGGGGCTGAATCAAGGGGGGGATGGCAAAATTCATGCGCATATTTTTCATGGCATCAAGCACAAAGGGGGACCAAATCGGATCCTGCTCGCTGAACAGACCACTCAAAGCCTGTTTTTGACTGATCAGGTTAGGCAGTAGCTGGTAAGCCCAAAGAGGCAGATACATTTTGGTCAGGCCCTGCCAAGCGGAGCCTTGTACAATTCCAGCGGGGGTAATCAGCAACAGGGCCAAGATTCGCTCAGGAAAATGCTGGGCCAGATTGAGCGCCACAAATCCGCCCCAACTTACAGCCAAAACAGGCAAAGGTGGCAGTGCCAAAGCTTGTAGCACTTCATTGAGCCACTGGGCGTATTGATCTGTTTTGACATCCAGATGACGGTGTTCTGATTCCACCGATTGGCCTGGAATGTCCACGGCATAAACCCGGTAACGGTCGGGCAGACTGCTGATTTCTCCCAAAACCTGAGGGGCTCCCGCCAAGGCCCCATGTAAAAGCAACAGGGGTGGGGCTTCGGGGGGGCCGGTAATCAACAGGTGCGTTTTCCCAAATGAGGTAGTGAGGGTTTGGCTTTCACAGACAAAGGGTAAACGGTCACGAAAACGCGTGTACCATTCGCGCATTTGTCTTTCTCCAGCATCACTGCGATAAAGGGGGGAATGGGTCATTGCTCTTCTCCTGGGGAGTATTTGAGGCCCTGTAAATGTTGTTTCAACATCAGGGCAAAAAGATTCTGGGCCGCTGAAAGATCTGCAAAATGCTGATTAATCAGGGTGATCAGGCAAAAATAATAGAGTGATAAAAAGGTGGCTGTGGCAATTTGCGGCTGGGTCTGAGGGGCCAGTTCTCCCCGTGCAATGGCAGCTTGGTACAGTTGGGTAATGCCTTGCCCAAAGACCTCCACCTGTCGGCGAAAGCGTTTTCCCCACTCACCCTCAGCAAAGAGAGAAAGCTGCAGCAGTGCAGAATAAAGAGCCGGGCGAGACGCAAAGGTTTCGAAAAAGGTCAAAACAATCGTATTTAAACTCTCTGCCAGGGTTTCAGCTGGGGGAGCTGTCAGGGTTTTTTCCATCAGCGCCTGCAAATCGTCATAAAAGGCCGTATAAAACAGGTCTTCTTTATTGGCAAAATGCACAAAAATACTGCCTGTGGCCACGCCGGTAGCACCCGCAATGGCCCTCAGGGTGGTTTTTTCATAACCCGTTTCTTCGAGCATGGCTTTGGCCACCATGAGAATCTTGGCCCGAGTGGCTTCTTTTTGTGCTTCGCGCATGGGAATTGTACCTGAATGAATTTTAATGAACATGTTCACTGAACGCATTCATTGTACTCCAAAACCAATCTGCTGACAAAGCCCCTTGAAACTGCTAAAATGCGTGCTGGATCACAATCTATTCAAATTCTTCAGTAAAAATGCCCGTTTGTGTGGCACCAGGAGTTTTTAAAATGTCCACCCCCCTGCCCAATAAAGACATCGACGTATTGGCCATTTGCAATGTCTTAAAAGACATTGTGATCAAGGTTTCGGATTCGGAATTGGCGGCGTTGGGTTTGGCCAAAGGCATTATGCACCTGGTCTCAGAGTCGGCCCAGCAAGAGCTGTTGAATAAATTCGAAGACCGCGAAAAAAACATTGAAATGGGTGGGTCGGGCCCCAACATGGTGCGCACCCTGTCGGTGCTCGGCAAAAAAGCCAGCCAGGGCGGCATGGTGGGCAGCGATCTCTATGGCGAACTCTATCTCAGCCGGGTCAAAGAATTGGGCATTATTAACAATATTCGCCAGGCCGAAGTCGGCAGCACAGGCACCTCTGTGATTCTGACCACCCCTGATGGCGAACGCACCATGAATACCTGCCTGGGCATGAGCCGCTGTTATACCACCCGCGATATTCCCGAGGCCGATATTGCCCGCTCCAAATACCTGGTCGTGACAGGCTACCAATGGGACACCGACAACCAGATTGAAGCCATTAACCACGCCATTCGCGTGGCCAAAAAGAACGGCACCAAAATTGCCTTGGATCTCTCTGATCCCTTCTGTGTGGAGCGCCACCGCGAGACCTTTATCAATATCCTTGATGAATACGTGGATATCGTCTTCTCCAATCGCAAAGAGGCCCAAATGCTGACTGGCAAAGACGTTGAAGGCAGTTTGGCTGAACTCGGCAAATTGACCGAGACTGTGGTGCTCAAATGTGGCTCTGAGGGCTCTTGGCTGAAAAATGCCCAAGAGCAGGTCTTTATTCCCTCCCGCCCGATTGAGGTGGTGGATTGCACTGCTGCAGGAGATATGTACGCAGGTGGTTTTCTCTGTGGTCTGCTCGATGGGCTCTCTCTGGAAGAGGCGGGGCATTTGGCTTCGTTCTGTGCCGAGACCGTGATTCAGCAGGTGGGAGCCAGCATTCCCAGCAATCTGCGTGACTTGGCCCAGACCTATCTCAGCCGGGTGCGCCAGGGTTCTGCAGCCGTTTCGGCTTAATCCTTGGCCATTTTAAATCACCTTTTTGGCGGCTTCAATCAGGCGGCTGGGGGTGATGTAATGGTCATTGCAGAGCCATTGGGTATTGAGGGCTCCCGCCAGACTGGCAATTAACAGAGCACGTTCTGCGGGCAATTGGAGATAGCCGCAGAGGCTGGCCAGACTGAAAAAAGCGTCACCGGCCCCAATTGGGTCGACCATGTGTTTGACCAAAGCAGGAAAAGCGGTCAGTTCTTCAGCGCTGTAGAGCAGCGCGCCTTGAGAGCCCAAGGTGGTAAAGAGTCTTTCGAATTGAATATAGCGGCGCATATTTGGCAGGTGGTGCTGAAAATCGACCTGTTCGTTGAGGTTGAGGCAGAGCCGCAATTCGACGGTGTCGATGCAGTAGAGCTGGGCGCGGGGGTATTTGTCGACGCGGTTAAAACCCAGATTGCTGGAATTGGATTGGGCCATCACTGCCAGATAACCGGGGGTGCTGGCTGAAATCCGGGCTGCTTCGTCGCGGTTTAACATGCCATGGCCAAAATCTGCGACAATCACCAAATCGTAGTCATTCAAGTCAAAGTGGTTGGCATAACTCTCTTTGAGGCTGAAATGTTTGAGTTCAAAGACCTTGGTATTGAGCTGGGGCTGGTACAGGCGCTCTTTGATCAGGGCTCCTGTGGTGTAAAAATGGTGCACAATATCTGGATCGAGGGCCTCTGAGGTCTGGGCGCGAAAATCGTGGGTAATCAGGTCCACTTGGCTCACAAACTCTTTTAGGTGGCGGGCGATCACATAGGCCCCGCCGAGCTGATCGCGGGAAGCGCCTTCGACACGGGCGGTGGGGCAGGTCGATTTGCTGGAGACTCCCTCTGCTGAAACCGGTGTCCAGCGGTCGATAATTGTCTCGCCAATCACACAGACCCGCAGCGGCGCAGCCGCATGGATAAATTCCAAAATCTCAGGCAGGCGAAACCCCCGTTCGGACAGATCGACAAAGATCTCACCCTCTTTGATCTTGGTGGCCGAAAAGATGATCTCATCATCGGTAAAAATCAATTGACCGCCGTATTTTTCGACTTCGGCCTTTTCGGAGTATATATCTCCCGAGCGATCCAATTCCAGCTGGGCGTATTCTTTGCCTTTGACATAAAAATCCGGTTTAATTTCGGCAATGGCAGCCAGGGCTGTGCGTTCGTGGGTGATCATCACCTGATCGACAAAGCTCAGATTTTCGAGCATTTCTTTGCGAAACGCCGCTGAAAAACGCAGGGGCTTTTTGGCAAAATCTTCGTGGGTAATTGAGACCACCAGCCGGTCGCCGAATTTTTTGGCCTGTTGCAGGTGGTGGATATGCCCGGTGTGTAAGACGTCGAAACAGCCGTGGCAGAGAACCGTTGTGGGGTTCACGGTTTGGGGGTTGGTTTGGGAGTTAGAGGAGGGCATGGAGATTTCCTTGCAAACAGGCCCGCAAGGCCAGATTAAAATAGCAAAAATGTCCTTCAAGTATAACACCCAGCGCCTGATCGACAAGTTGGGCCAATTGGGGGGGCGTCAAAGTTTCCTCTTCCCAAAAGAGCAGGTCTTCAAACTGGGCCGAAAGCTTGGTTTCATGTACCAAGGCCATCTCAAGCAAGGCTGCTGGCGCGATCAAGACCAGCGCTTGTGCTTGAGATGGCCCTGTTTTAAGCTCAGGCAGTCTGTCGACTTGGTCGGAGGTCTTTAGGCAAACCAGCAAAAAAGGGCCTGCAGGGAGTTGTTCCTGCCAGAGCGGATCCGCCTGCAAAGGGGGGAGCCGGGCTGCGTCTGAGAGATAGTTGCGGCAGTCTGAGAAACCTGGCTGGTCATTTTCGGGAATGGCGTTGGCCAAATGTCTGAGCAAAGGCTGAAAAAGGGGCTGTGTTGCCAGCAGTTCGGCTTGGCGGCGCAGGCAAAACAGGGCCAATAATACCTGGTAAAAGGGCATCAAAAGCTCCAGGTCCAAGAGCTGTTTATATGGAGCCAAAACATGTGCGCTTGCGCTTAAGGCCTGAAGATGTGCAGCGATGCGCTCCCAGTCTTGTTGCAGATAGGCCTGGTGGATGACCAAGGCCCGGCAGACCAGATCCACACATTGGCCGTCCACTTCGTCGCTGTAAACACTTTGGGGCCAACTGGTAGGGCTCTCTCCCAAGTCGATCTCGTGTTGTGCCAGCTGATAATGAAAGTCGCGGTAGGTGCCACGGGCAATGTGCAAGACCCGCGCCAATCGCTCCTGAAAATTCAGGGGCAGTTCTGCTTCGCGGGCTTCCTGCTCAGTATGCAAAGAAAAAGCCACGATGGCCTGATGCTGATCAATCCAGATCCGGGGAGGGACAGCCGTGACATTTGCGCCAAATTCCTGGAGGTATTCTCCGTCAATGGTGGGGCTGAGCTGGTAATTTTCGATTTTCATTGGCAACGGGTTGCGAATCAAGAGGGGATGGAGATGAAAAAAACGGCCTTTTAAGTGCCCCTTTTGGCTGTACAGAAGTGCTGAAGGCACTGCGGGAAAGTAGGCTTGGCTGAGATGGGCCGCACGAAAACTGGGATGGGCCGCTTGGGCAATTAAGTTTTGGCCCCAGGCTTTGGACCAAGTCTCCGTTTTTTGTTGCAGAAATTGCTCCCGGCTCACAATTGGCCCAGGAATCAGCACCATGTCTGTGCCTGATGCGATCTGCTCTGCCAAGACCTGAAAACTTCCCGCACAGAAAACACAGTCTGGCCCGAGCAGAATCACCGCTGCTTGGGCTTGCCGGGCGGCCTCAATGGCTTGGGCGTGAATCGCTCCCATTTGCTGGTATTTCTGTTCTGATGAGGGGCGTTCAATCTCATGCCAATGGACCTGGAGCAGAGCTTGGTATTCTTGCAAAATGGGGGTTGCTGCGACGGCTTGCCAGTCTGGTGCCGGGCAATAGAGTTCGAGCGAGGTCTCAGCCAGCCAGGGCCAATCGGGCAAATTGCCGGCAGCCAACAGCGCTGGCAGGGCCTCTTCGCACAGATGATGGGCGAAACGCTCCCCCCAGAAAACCATAATCAGGTGAAAGCGCATGTCGGGCGTCCATTTCTGTGGGTATTTTTGAAGAATGATCTTCACAGGTGATTCAAAGGGTGATCCAGTATAACGGATCTTGCCAAACCCCCTAGAGGCTGTTAGCTTGGGAGTGATCGAACAAAAAAAGTTGGAGTAAATTTTAACATGACCAAATCACAAAAATCTTTTTTTCTGAGTCTCGCTCTGGGCGCTTCGCTGGCCATTCCTGCCACCGTCTTGGTGATGCAACAACCGGGCCATGCCGAAAAACAGGAAGTCGCCAAAGGCGAACGGGCCAAACACCCCCGCCTTGACAAAGCCCTGACCGAACTCAACGATATTATCCGCTACCTCGAAAAGGCCCCCGACAATTTTGGCGGCCACAAAAAACAGGCGATTGATTCCACGAAACAGGCCAGAGAGCACATCAAAATGGCTCTGGATCACGCGGGCAAAAATTAATCACTTTCGGGGAAGGAATCTTGCTATGGCATAGGCAAGAGACTTTCCCCGTGATAAAATACAGCTATTCAATGCCGATGTGGCGAAATGGCAGACGCAGCTGACTCAAAATCAGCCGGGATACTCTCCCGTGTCGGTTCGACTCCGACCATCGGCACTTTTTTCATTTTTTGGGCTTTTTAAGCTCTCAAATAAGCCCCCAAGACACCCCAAACACACCTAAAAACCCGGCAAGCGGCAATTGCTCAGGGTGGGCACGCGTTTGCGCACCTTGTCGAGATAATCAAAATCCAAATCTGCCAGAATCAGGCCTTCGCGGTCGGAGGCCTGGGCCATGATCTGCCCCCAGGGATCGATAATCATGCTGCGGCCATAGCCTTCCACCCCCGTGACCGAGGCACCAAGACAATTGGGGGCAATGACATACGATTGGGTTTCAATTGCACGGGCCCGCAACAGCACTTCCCAGTGATCCCGCCCGGTTTTGAGCAAAAAGGCCGAAGGCACGGCCATGACCTGGGCGCCTTGCAGAGCCAATTGGCGGTACAACTCTGGAAAACGCAGATCAAAACAGATCGACAGCCCGAGTTTAAACCAGGGTGTTTCTACGGCCACAATCTCGCTGCCGTAGGCCTGGTAATCGGCTTCGGAGAGTTCTTTGCCCTGCTCGTTGTGAATTTCAAAGAGGTGGATTTTGCGGTATTTGGCTTTGATTTGCCCATCGTCTGCAAAGACCAAGCTGGTATTAAAGACTTTGTCCTGGCCGGAGACCCGCTCAAAGACACTGCCACCCAAGAGCCAGACGCCGTATTCTTGAGCAATGGCCCCCAATTCGTCGCTGACGGAGCCGGGAATCTCGGTTGCAAAGAGGTGTTCGGCATCGCTGCGCCCTCTGTAGACAAAGGCCTCGGGCAGGGCCACGAATTGGGCCCCGGCCTGAGCGGCTTCGGCAATCCAGGTGCGGGCCTTGGCCAGATTGTCGGCGGGCACGTCGCTGGGTGAGAGTTGTATCGCCGCGACACGCACTGCCCGATTCACCGTTTATACCCCAGGTTTTTTAAGTAGCGCACACGGGCCTCTGCGTCACTATCGGCCTCGACCCCCCGGGGTGGGAATCCATCGATCACACCAATCACGCCTCGGCCCTGCTCGGTTTCTGCTACAATCGCCTGCAGGGGATTGGCTGTGGCGGCATAAATCGTGCAGACCTCGGGAATCAATTTGATTGTATTGAGTAAATTGATTGGATAGGCCTCGCGCAGGGCGATCAAAAAACAGTGACTGGCCCCCAGTTTGAGCAAGTTTTTGACAGCTATCTCTTTGAGTTCGGAATCGTTGCCTTCGGCCCGAATCAGGCAATCGCCTGAAGCCTCGGCAAAGGCCACGCCAAAGCGGATATGCGGGCCGGTATTCATACAGGCTTCATAGAGATCTTCGAGGGTTTTGATAAAGTGGCTCTGGCCCAGGATCACGTTGACATCTTCGGGTTTGTCGATGCGGATTGCTTTGAGTTCTACTGCCATGGGATTCCTTCTTTAGAGACTTGGGTTTAATCTATAGTATATGTCGTTATTCCCAGAAACTGCCGCTTTATCCCCCTCCCCCTCTCCCCTGATTTTTCTCTCAGCGGGAGAAGTTTCGGGAGATATTTATGCTTCTCAATTGGCCCAGGCCCTTTTCGCTCAAGCTCCGGGTTGTCGTTTGATCGGGATTGGGGGCCCGCGCATGTTGGCGGCGGGGGTGCAGTTATTGGCCGATCCGCTCTCGCGCAGCGCGGTCGGTTTGAGTGAAAATGTGCCGGGTCTGCCCTGGTTTTGGCACTTGTTTTTGCGCCTGCGGGCCTGGCTGCGAACAATGCGCCCCCAAGCCGTGGTGTTGGTGGACTTTCAGGGACTCAATCTCAAATTGGCTGAGGTGGCCCGCAGCTTGGGTATTCCCGTGATTTATTATATCGCGCCCCAGGATTGGCTTTGGGGTCTGCCGCAGAGCGCAGATCGACTGGTGGCTCTGACTGACTTGATTCTGGCCGTATTTGAGCCTGAATACCGCTATTATCTCAAGCGTGGCGCGCGGGTCGAACAGGTTGGGCACCCGCTTTTGGATTTGCTGCCTGCCCGCCAAACACCGGCCCAGGCCCGCTTGGCTTTGGGGCTGAATCCCGAGCAGCGGGTGATCTGCTTGATGCCGGGCAGCCGTCAGCTTGAAGTGCAGCGGCTTTGGCCGGTTTTGACTGACTTGGCCCTGCGCTTTCAGGCCGAAGGGGCGCTTTGCCTTTGCCCGCTGGCAGATGCCTTTTTACAATTGCCAGCCTTGCCAGCGGGATTGCAATTGCTGCCTGCCGACAAACGTTATGCTGCCATGCAGGCCGCCGATTTGGTGATCGGCGCTTCGGGCAATATGGTGCTCGAAGCGGCCCTTTTGCAGGTGCCCGTGATTGCCCTCTACCGCGTTTCTGGCCTGACCTATGCCGTGGCCTCGCGCCTGCTCAAGGTCAAACACATCACCCTGCCCAATATTTTGCTCGGGCAGGGCATTGTGCCCGAATTTGTCCAGAACCTGGCGCTGGAGCCCATTTTAAACGCTGCTCGCGATTTGCTCGCACAGCCCGAAAGCCAATTGGCACAGCTGCAACCCCTGCGCGGCTTCTTGGCGCCAAGCGGAGCTGCTGACCGGGCCGCAGATTTGATTTTGAAAGAGATTCAGCCACATCCATAGGGAGATCCCGCGTCCTCCTGTAAACTGAAGACATGAACCCTGCACTCCGCGACACCCTGCAATTATTGCGCCTGCCCTTTTCGCTTTTGCTCCTGCCGATTTTTCTCTTGGCACTGAGCCAGGCCCCGGCTGTGGATCCGCGCCAGACCTTGGCGGTGGCGATCATTTTGCATCTGCTCGTGTACCCAGCCAGCAATGGCTATAACAGCTGGATTGATCGCGACACCACCCCAATTGGTGGGCTTGCAGCGCCGCCGCAGCCGCCCCGGCTGCTCTTGTGGACCACTCTCGCCATGGACAGTCTGGCCCTGCTTTGGGCCTACTTTCTGCACCCGGCATTTGCCTGTGCCACAGGGGTTTATATCCTGGCTTCGCGGGCCTATAGCTGGCCGGGCATTCGCCTGAAAAAATACCCGATCTGGGGCTTTCTGACTGTCTTTGTGGTGCAGGGCTTTTGGACCTATTTAACCGCCCTGATTGGC
>JBIKWL010000087.1:0-23459 GCA_044356335.1 Candidatus Sericytochromatia bacterium | reverse complement strand
CGTCTTGTCCTTGAACAATACTCTGCCCCAAGGATTGATTGACCGAGTTGTAGAACTGCGGGATTTTTTCCTGCATGTCTTCTTTCGCTCGCAGAGCCATTGCATCTGAACGCATCGCTTGTATTGCTGGCATCTTTTTATCCTCTTAACTTTACATGTAGCAGTTGGCGTCCAACGCTTTGACGTGACCAGCGGTTGTGGTGCGATCGTCTTTGAGTTTGCCTAACTCTTCGTTGACAGCATCTACTTCGGCCTCTTGCTTTTGCAGATCTAACCACTTGCTGTAGACATTGCCCAAACCATTGACGAGTTCAGGAATGGCTGTTGCCCAGTTCACACCTTGTTGGCTGCCTGCACTGACCGCAATTTTGGCAATGGTCCCAATTGCATTCAGGACTGCACCAATAAAGCGAATTTGCGCGGCTGTGCGCAAATGTTCGGAGGAAATTTTCTTCAGTTCTTTGTCAGCAATTTTCTGATCTTCATTTTCAGCTTCATTGCTGCGTGCATCTTTCTCACTCATATACGTGGAAATGATGCCGTTATTGTTCCGCAATTGGCGTTGCTGCTCGACGGAAACCAGGCCTAATTCTGATTTTGAGCGGGATTCATTTCCTGCTGTTGACCATACACTTGTCATGACGTGATTCCTTCCTTAGGGCATGAGATATAGTTCACCGAATCTCTTATCACCCGGATCTCCTTGTGGCTGTCCCCGATTAATTTATTCTTAACAGAACTCTGATAATAAAAAAAAATACTTAACACAAACATAATACTTTCAGGTTTGTCCAATACGGGTAATGGAGCCGACGGAGCCCCAACTGAACCAGGTGTCATAGCCATTGGGGCCACCCATGCCAGCCGATGTCGTTCCGGCATAGCCCCGCCGGTCTGTCCAGCGGGGAGTAATGGCATCACGGTATTTAATCGCGCCACGCCCACCCATGGAGTTCATTCTACCTCCAGGGTTGACAGTGTTTGCGTCAACCCAACCATTCCCACTCACTGTTAGTGTTGGGTTTGTGCCCGCTTCACTGGCCGAAGCTGTCCAATTATCTCCTCCGGGCAATGGAGGAGCTGGTGGCGTTGTTGTTTTATTAAGTGTGAAACTTACATTGGGTACAGGCACATTGACGTCACCCGCTCGGATTGTCATTGTATCCGTGTAAACCATAAAATACTGATTTAAACTGGGTGAATATAAAATATTCGAACTTATTGTGGGTTGAAGGGCTGGCGGGGCTGTATAGTTTGCAGGATCTTTTGTCACTGTGACATTAATCGCTTGTGTGCCTGCTGTAACGCCATTAGAGTCCCAGGCAACGAGATCAGTGGGTATTGAATCCTGTTGCCTGATTCACGCCATTAGACGTAAATGTCGTGCCATTGTCAGGTGGGTTGGGACCGCCTGACAGTCGCATGAGCAGAGAATAATCCCTTTGTACATTTGGACCTGTTCCTGGCGCCGGTTGAGGAACAGTTGCTGGATCAGAGCCAAAAAGCAGGCCGTGTCCTGTATAACCCGCCTGAACGGTCCACTGTGCATAGGTCGCAACCGCAGCATCCCATTGTTCACGCAGGGCAGACTGTTCCAGCAAAAAGTTGGCCAAGCTGGATGCCAGCTCCAGAATCTTGGTGGTAGTGGTTTTCCCCAACAAAGTCAGGGTGGTTGAAAGAACTTGGCTGATGGTTTTCATGGTCATGCCTACCCCCAACTCAGTCAGTCCCCCTTTGCCATCCAATTTCTGGCGCAATTCAGCGGCAACTTTATTTGCCGCTTCGAAGCGTGCTTCGATCAACTGTTCCGCTGCGTCTTGTCCTTGAACAATACTCTGCCCCAAGGATTGATTGACCGAGTTGTAGAACTGCGGGATTTTTTCCTGCATGTCTTCTTTCGCTCGCAGAGCCATTGCATCTGAACGCATCGCTTGTATTGCAGGCATCTCTGGGTCTCCTTTTTAGATCGAAGAATTGAATTTTTGCATATAAAGAAAGTATGTCTTTAAATATAGATTATTTTACAATAATTTATTGCTATTGAATATTTCAGTATGGACTGCATTTTCGCTTTTTCTAAATCTAACCCAGCAATGGGCGATTGCTACGTTCATTTTGAACAGAATTGAAACCAAACTAATTTCCCTTCAAGTGACAGATGCAGTATGCTGGTATACAGGAATATTATCTAAACATACACATTTTTTAGCTTATCTGAAAGGAGCGCTTCTCTCGCGTTGCTTTGGTCTTCATTTGTTTTGGGCCCAGCACGGAACAGAAGTCGCCGGACTATTATCATGAATCAGACTTCGATTATTGTGAAAAATGCCTGTGAACACAATCTCAAACAGGTCAGCCTTGAGTTGCCTCGCAATCAATTGATTGTTTTTACGGGTGTCAGTGGTTCAGGCAAGTCCAGCCTGGCTTTTGACACGATCTTTGCTGAAGGGCAGCGCCGCTATGTGGAGTCGCTCTCGGCTTATGCCCGCCAATTTCTAGGCCAGATGCGCAAGCCCGATGTGGAGCATATCGAAGGACTCTCTCCTGCGATTTCAATTGATCAAAAATCCGCCAGTCACAACCCGCGCTCCACCGTCGGTACTGTTACAGAAATTTACGATTATCTCCGTCTGCTCTTTGCCCGAGTAGGCATTCCCCATTGCCCGGACTGTGGCCAGAAAATTCAGGCCCAAAGCTTGGATCAAATTGTCGATCAGGTCCAGCAGTGGCCAGAAGGCACCCGTCTCGGTATTCTCGCTCCCTTGATTCGGGGCCGAAAGGGTGAGTATAAATCACTCCTGGAAAGTTTGCTGCGAGAGGGCTTTTCGCGGGTCAAAGTGGATGGGGTCTTTCATGATTTGGGTGAAGAGATTCCGATGGCCAAGACCAAAAAACACGATATTTCGCTGGTGATCGATCGCCTGCGTTTAAAAGAAGAGGCGGTTTCGCGTTTGACCGAATCCCTGCAATTGGCACTCAAAAAGGGCGAAGGATTGGTTGAAATTGAGAATCTGGATGACCCAGCACAAACGCGCCTGTTTAATCAAAACCTCTCCTGTCCAGATTGTGGGTTTAGCTTTCCAGAAGTGGAGCCCCGTCTCTTTTCGTTTAACAGCCCTTTTGGGGCCTGTAAAGAATGCCATGGTCTGGGGGCCCGCCAGGAAATTGTGCCCGACAAAATTGTGCCTGTGCCCTCTTTGAGCTTGAAAGGAGGAGCTATCAGGCCCTGGATCAAAAGTCTCGACCAATCAGGCAGTTATTTGCGTACGCTTTTAGAGGCGCTGCAAAAAGAGATCTCTTTTGACTTTGAGACCCCTTTTGAAAAGTTTTCCCCCGAATTACAGCACACGCTTTTATATGGCAGCGATCAGCGTATGCAGGTCGATTACCAAAGCAAAGGCGCGGGCCAGCTTCAATACAGCTTTTATACCCGTTTTGAAGGTGTGATTCCCCGCCTTCAGCGCTTGTATTCTGAGAGCACTTCCGAGTCTACTCGCCAAGAGATTGAGCAATATATGGAGAAAACCCTCTGTCCTGTCTGCGATGGACGCCGTCTGCAACCCGTGGCCTTGGCTGTTAAAATTGGGGCTCTGTCCATTGCGGATATAACCGGACTCTCGATTGAACGCTTTTTTGATTGGTTGGAAACCTGCCAATTGAGCCCACGAGAGGCTTTGATTGCTGCTTTGATTATGAAAGAACTGAAAGAGCGTTCGGGCTTCTTGCTCAATGTCGGTCTCGATTATTTGACCCTGGATCGCAGTGCCAATACCCTTTCCGGGGGTGAAGCCCAGCGCATTCGTTTGGCAACACAGATCGGTTCTGGGCTGGTAGGTGTCTTGTATATTCTGGATGAACCGAGTATTGGTCTGCACCAGCGAGACAATGAGCGTCTGCTTAAGACGCTGGAGCGGCTGCGCAATTTGGGCAATACCCTGATTGTGGTTGAACACGATGAAGACACGATTCGTGCGGCGGATCATCTTGTGGATATTGGGCCCCGTGCTGGACGCCATGGCGGACGGATTGTGGCCCAGGGTACTTTGGCAGATATCAAGCGTGAACCCGAGTCGTTGACCGGTCAATATCTCAGTGGCAAATCCCGAATTGAAGTGCCCCGTGAGCGCAAACCCGGTAATGGCAAAAGCCTCAAAATCCACAAGGCCTCCCGCAACAACCTCAAAGACGTGGATCTGGAGATCCCCTTGGGCAAACTGATCTGTGTGACCGGGGTCAGTGGCTCAGGCAAATCGACTTTGATCAACGAAATTTTGGCGCCTTGGCTTTGGCATGAATTGCACCACAATACGCCCCGGCCCCAGGGTGTACAAAGTGTGGAGGGGGTCGAACATATCGACAAATTGATCCTCATTGATCAATCCCCGATTGGGCGCACGCCGCGCTCCAATCCTGCCACTTATACCGGGCTCTTCACCCCGATTCGCGAATTATTTGCCCAAAGTGTCGAGGCCAAGGTGCGTGGCTTTCAGCCTGGGCGCTTCAGCTTTAATGTCAAAGGGGGCCGCTGCGAGTCCTGTCAGGGCGATGGCATGATCAAAATTGAAATGCATTTTTTGCCCGATGTCTATGTGCCCTGTGAGGTCTGCAAAAGCCAACGCTATAATCGCGAAACCTTGGCCGTTAAATGGAAAGGGGCCTCTATTGCTGACGTCTTAAATATGACTGTCGAAGAGGCGCTTGAGCATTTTGCCAAAATTCCCGCTTTGGAACGCAAATTGCAGACCTTGGCCGATGTCGGTCTGGATTATATTCAATTGGGCCAGCCCGCCAACACCCTCTCAGGGGGCGAGGCCCAGCGTGTAAAACTGGCCACCGAGTTGAGCAAACGCAGCACAGGCAAAACCCTCTATTTGCTCGATGAGCCCACCACGGGTTTGCATTTTGCCGATGTGGCCAAATTGTTGGAGGTGATTCAACGCTTGGTCGACAAAGGCAATACGGTTTTGGTGATTGAACACAATCTGGACGTGATCAAAGTGGCGGATCATTTGGTCGATCTCGGGCCCGAAGGGGGAGACAAAGGGGGGCAGATTGTGGCTCAGGGTACGCCTGAAGAAGTGGCCCGCAACAAACGCTCGCATACCGGACGCTTTTTAAAACCCCTCTTAAAACAGACTGTTTCGGTCTGAGGGCTGTGGTAAGGTAAAGGTTGAGGTATTGAATCATGACTTATCACACACCCTTTACACAGCAGGTGGGCATTGAAATTCCCCTGATTTGTGGTCCGATGTATCCCTGTAGCAACAAAGAGTTGGTTGCAGCGGTGTCTGCCGCTGGTGGTTTGGGTGTGGTTCAGCCCCTATCCATGGTGTTTGTCTATGGCGATGATTTTCGTGAAGGTCTGCGTTGGATCCGATCCCAGACCGACAAACCGATTGGCATGAATGTCTTGATCGAAAAATCGGCCAAAGCCTATGAAGAGCGGATGCAGACCTGGGTGCAGATTGCGGTTGAAGAGGGCGTCAAGTTTTTCTTGACCTCGCTTGGCAATCCCCGTTGGGTGGTCGAAAAAGTGCGGCCCCATGGCGGCATTGTTTACCACGATGTGACTGAACGCAAATGGGCACTCAAAGCCCTAGAAGCCGACGTCGATGGCCTGATTTGTGTCAATGAAAGGGCCGGGGGGCATGCGGGGCAAAAAAGCGCACAACGTCTGCTCGCTGATCTCAAAGATCTGGGCAAGCCCCTGATCTGTGCTGGCGGCATTGGCGATCCCGAGGCCTTTCAGCAGGCCTTGGAAATGGGCTATGCAGGTGTTCAGATGGGCACGCGCTTTATTGCCACGACTGAATGCAAAGCCCACGACGACTACAAACAGGCCATTCTTAAGGCCCAGGCCGAAGATATTGTTTTGACTGATCGGCTTTCTGGCACTCCCTGTGCAATTATCAAAACACCGACTGTGGCACGCATGGGTACCCAGGCCTCTTGGTTAGAAAAAAAACTCCTCAAACATCGCAAAACCAAATACCTGATGCGTACGCTTTATGCGTTGCAATCGGTTTGGAAGCTCAAACAGGCCTCAATCAAAGGACGGGGCTATAAAGATTTCTGGCAAGCCGGAAAAAGTGTGGAAGGGATTCACACGATTCAGCCCGCTGCTGAAATTGTCAAACTTTTTGCTGAGGCTTTGTCTGCTGAACAGATGGCCGATACCGTTTCGGACTAAAGCGCTGTGCACGTTGCTCTCAAAGCGGTTTTGGTAATTGTGGGACTGCTGTGCTCACTCCTGCTCGTCCAACTCTCTTGGATTCTCTGGGTAGGATTGAACGACACCCGCGATCGGGCCCATGTCGCATTGGTGATGGGCTCTCAGGTTTTGCCGAATGGTCTTCCCTCCGAGCGCCTCAAAGCCCGTTTGGATCGGGCGCTGGAGCTGTATCAAAAAAAACAGGTGGCATTTATTTTAGTCAGTGGGGGTCTGGGCAAAGAGGGCCATGAAGAAGGGGTCGTGATGGGGCGCTATTTGATGCGCAAAGGTGTGGATCACGATGATATTCTCGTGGATACCGAAGGTTATGACACCTTTCAGACCGCTGCCAATACGGCCAAAATACTCGAAAAGCGCGATCTGGTCTCGGTGATTGTGGTCTCCAGCTATTTTCATATTCTGCGCAGCCAGTTGGCGCTGAGCAAGTGTGGTGTTCAACCGGCTTGGGGCAGTTATGCCCGAATCTTTGAATGGCGCGATCTCTATTGGTCGTTGCCCCGTGAAATGTTGGGATATGCCGCTTACCTCTTTAAAGATTGTCCCCAAGGCCCTGAATTGAATCTTCCCTCTGCCCAACCCTAAGCTATCCCGTACACGCCAGCGCTGAGACCGTGTATGATGAATGCTGTTTGTTTTCAACGATCTCTCAAAATAGATCCCCAGATTGTGCTATAAACCCTGGAACTCAACGCAGCAAATATCGTCTAATGGAAGGAGAAGGGATCGTATTATGAAATTTTCCGCTCTAAGACAGCATAAAAAAATTAATTCCAATTGTGAACGCCTGATGCAAGAATATCTGGAAATGATACGCATCGGAAACGATAGCCGTGCAACGACTATGCGCAAACGCATTGTTGACCGTTACGGCAAAGAAGTTTTTGAAATTTTACGCGCAGTGGACGAAGACGAGGACGATTAGGCACTCTGCCTATGTATCGGTTCTTCGGCCAAGATCGCAGCCAGTAGCAAAAGCACGGTCAGTGCGATGCTCAGGGCCAGCAATAAATGCAAAATTTGTAACCATCCTGGCGCCCCCAGGACAATATTGCTGAAACCCGCAAACAGTTGTAAACCTGTTAGCACCGTGAGACTCAGGCCCAATGAAACACGCTGACCTGTTTCGTGTTCAGCGCGAATCCCAAAACTCAAAAACAGCAAATAGCAGGCGGTTCCAACCGCCAGGATCGGATGAATCAGGCGCAACTGCACCAAAAAGTGGGTGCTGTCGGATAGGTCTTCTTTCAGGCGCGCTATCAAGCCCCCTTCGACAAAAATCGAAGTGGGGAAAAGGGTGTCGCCCAGTGCCGTAATGGCGCCCGTCATGCTGCTGAACATCAGCAGACCCAAAGCCACAACCAGAGCCCACTTGATTGGGGCGGCATGCTTCCAGGGATGGGGGTTGGGGTGCTGTGACCACCAAGCCGCCAAGACGGCTGCGCCTGCCAAGGTAAATGTATTGATTAAGTGTAGGGCTGCGGTAATTGCGCGGGCCACAGAGGCATTGTCGGCCACCAGTTCAAATTTGACCAGGCCTGCTCCCAGGGCTGCCTCACTGAGTAAAAAGATCACTGTGATCACACTGGCACTCCGCACCCCGTGCCCTTTGGGAAAAAGACGCCAGGCCCAGCCCAACATGACCAAAACCATTGGTAGACAGAGGCCACTTGTGAGGCGGTGGGTAAATTCGATCAGGGTTTTGGTGTTGGGAGCAATCGGGAGAACCTGTCCATTGCAGGTCGGCCAGTGATTGCCACAGCCGGCGCCAGCACCAGAAATACGTACCCAGGCTCCCCAGAGAATCACCAGGACTAAAAAACAGACCACGCTCCAGGCGTAGCGGGTAAAGTTGCGAGACGGTTGTGCCATTTTTTGCTCCTGAGTCCCACTATAGCAGATGCCCAGGCTGGGTAGCATGCAGAAAGCTCTTTGGCTTTAAAAAACGAAAATCTCGTTGTTCTGACCGGGGTAAGGCAGATCCTGAATGGTATAGCTGCCATCGGCTTGTAACGTGATCTGGCTGACAGAGTTTTTGCGGTCGTGAGAGACATAGAGCACTGGGCCAGTGTGAGAAAGTGCCAGATAACGGGCTTCAGAGGTGCGCAACTCTATTGGTGGGAGGCGCTTCATTTGAGTACCGATCAACTCATAACGGTGAATTTTATTGTCAATCGTGGCATAGAGGAAGCGACCATCGCGGCTGATCACACTGCTGTAGAGAATTCCCACTGCTTTTTCGGCGCTGACCAGATTATTGCTGGCCCCTGAGGCAATATCGTAAGAGTAGATTTCAACTTCGCCTTTGAGCTGGTGCAGGGCATAAAAATAACTGGCGTCGGGAGAACTTAGGCCTACGTTGTTACCAAAGGGAATACCGTGGTTAAAGGACTGAACATTGAGAATGCGTTTTTGACGAATATCAATGGTGGTACGGGTGATACGGTCTTCATCAAAGGCCACTGCTTGAACCTGATCGGGGGTTTTTCCCCATTCGAGGTTGCCCGTGGCAAAGCTGTGAACTAAATTTTGCCACCCCCCCTGGACTAAGTCGAGACTGAGTAAGAGTCCTTGGCCCTGTCGGGTGCCGGAGGCGAGAAGTTGGTTGTTGCGGACGAGAAAATCACTCGGCCAGAGGCCTGCTTGTGAAAAAGAGGCTGCACGGCGAATCAGGAGTTTTTCGACATCGACTTCAAAGAGGGTAAATTGGGGCTGATCTTCGCCCTCGCGGCTGCTGAGATAGAGTTTACGCTCGCTGGGAACACCGTCTACCGAGAGCACTTGGCCGGGAACAAAGACGGATCTCACTGTGCGATTGCTTAAATCCATGACCTTGAGCATGGTAAATCCCCCGTTGCCAGGTTCCATCGAACAGAGAAAACGATCACTTTGTGCTCGTTTTTGCGGCAGTGAAGCCGCCTGCAATGACGGCACAGAGCGGGAAGAAGGTTCAGGGCTCTGACAAGCACTTAAGCCACAAGCCAAAGCCAAAACCAGCAGCGGCCAGCGTTTCATCTTAATTGACCAAACCAGCCAAGCGATAGCGCTCTTTCAGATCTCTGTATACCTCTTGCCAGCCATTATTGGCAGCGGTTTTCATAGTCAATTGGGCCTCAGAGGGAGTGGTTCGAGCGCTACTCACCACGGAGCCATTGCGCTTGACCGTGGTTTGGGCTTGTACAGACGCGCCATCAAGTGGGCGGCGTACGGCTGAATATTCAATCGTCTCACCTGAATCATGCACCAAGATCACGGTTAAATCGCTGCGATCGGCTGAATAACTGAAACGGGAGTCGGTAATTGCACGGGTGCCAAGAGCTGACGCGGAATTCAAACGCACGGGAGCCAAGCCATTGACAGGCCCCGGTTGTTGGCAAGCCACGAGCGCTAAGCCAAACGCCAAACCAAGTGCTAAATTCAGTTTTGATGGACCCCAAAGGTGTTTGCGCATACTGATTTCTCCCAAGAGCAGATCGTGTTCAAATCGTGTTCAAGTGGATCGTATTTAATCCAGCTTTTAATTAAATTTTAGCAGAAAATTAATTTATTCGCAAACTTCTGTCTGGGCTATTTTGCTTTGCCCTGATTGGCCACGCCGCTGATTGCTGCCTGAATCTTTTCGGGATCGCCGAGATAATAGTGCTTGATGGGCTTTAAATCTGCGTCGAGCTCATACACCAGCGGGATGCCCGTGGGAATATTTAGACCGACAATTTCATCTTCGGGGACGCCATCGAGGTATTTGACCAAAGCCCGCAGGCTATTGCCATGAGCTGCTACCAAGACTTGACGACCGGCGCGGATCTCCGGCGCAATTTTGCTTTCCCAAAACGGGACCACGCGGTCAACGGTTGTGGCGAGGCTTTCGGTCAAAGGCAACTCCGTTTCACTCAGCCCGGCATAACGCGGATCGTGACCCGGATAACGTGAGTCGCTTTTTTCCAAGACAGGAGGAGGGATATCATAACTGCGGCGCCAGATTTTAACCTGCTCTTCGCCATGTTGGGCAGCCGTTTCGGCTTTGTTGAGCCCTTGCAGGGCGCCGTAATGGCGTTCGTTGAGATGCCAGTCTTTGCGAATTTCTATCCAGAGACGATCCATTTCATCCAGAGCCAACCAGAGTGTGCGAATCGCTCGTTTGAGCACGGATGTAAAGGCCAAATCAAAGGCAAAGCCCTCGGCTTTGAGCAAACGCCCTGCCTCGGCTGCTTCGGCGCGTCCTTTTTCGGAGAGGTCGACATCGGTCCAACCTGTAAAGCGGTTTTCGCGGTTCCATTCACTTTCGCCGTGTCTCAACAATACCAATTTGTACATCTTTAAAAACCTTTCTCTGTTCGCCGCCGACATTTTGATCCCTGGCCGCATTTTAGCATTGGCTGCGGCGCTGTAAAAAGTGCAAGCAGCTGAGTAGATTGATCACGATCATCAGCATCAAGACCAGGGCATTGAAGCCAATGGACTTGATTTGGACCCGGAAAGTGCCAAAAGAAAAGCTCTTTTCGGGTGCATAAAAAGCCCAATTAAAGGGGGTATTTAAGCTGCGGTTTAAAGCTGTTTTTTCAAACAGAGTATAAAATGACAGCCCCAATTCCTGGGGGCCAAATCCCCGGCTCAATTCGGCTTCGTAATAGCGTTGCAGCCCTTTTTCGACCAAACTGCTGAGGGCGTCATTGCTGAGCGGGTATTGGGCTTCTGGATAGAGTTCATCGACCAGACCTGTAAATTGATCCAGGGAAATAATTTGTTCTTCAAGCAGCGTGGTGTTGGTTGCAGGATCCGCTTTGCTGAGGGTTTTGACCAGAATTTCGTCGCGCAGAATATGCAGTTGGTTCAGCAGGGTTTGGCGGGTGCCATTTGCTGACAATACCACACCTTCATAAGCCCAACGGGCTGGGATTAAATGGCAAATTTCAGGCACAAGCGGCAGATTCTGAGCCAGAAAAAAACGTTTGTTGAAGTCTTCGTATTGAATTTGGGCGCCCCCGAGAATAATCTGGGGAATGAGGATTAAGGGAATAAAATTGATCACGGCTTCGGTGGTCTTTAAATAACTTGAAAGCACCAGCCCCAGCGAAACACCAAAGAGCCCAGATAAGTAGATAAATGGAAATATTTTCCAAAATGAGCCTTGTATGCCTAAAATTCCATTGCTAAGTAACACAAACAAACCCAATTGCAGGCCCGTCAGACAGGCCTGTACACAAAATTTAGACAGAACATACCATTTTTTCTGCAGATTGGCGTTGACCTCGCGTAAATACGTGCTCTGTTCCCCGACTATATCTTTGGCACTGCTGGTGGCACCCATAAAAATACCCAGGATAATCGCCACAAAAAAATAAACGGGCAAAAGGGGATTTGTCTGAAGCAGATATTCACTGCTCTGGCCCGGTGATGAACGCAAAATAAAGGCAATCAGCAATCCCAATAACAGAGGGGTGCTAAATTGCACGCCCAAATTGGCCAGATCGCGGCTTTTGATTAAAAAGGTACGCAACAAGAGCAATTGAAATTGGGCCAGATGCTCTGCCAGACTCAGCCGCCGCTTGGTAAAGACTTTTGCGGCAGGGGGGGGCAATGCCTCATTGCCACGGACCTCTTGCTCCTGTTGCTCTAAGCCCTGTTGCTCTAAAAATTGCTTTTGCCAAAAATCAGGGGAATAGAGGCGCTCTTGATTCTCATCTTGTTTGCCGAGAATATTAAAAATTTTTTCGGGCTGCACGCTCAAGCACTGGGGACATTCCAGCGGAAAATCGTCTACTTGATCAAAATTGGACATATAGGCCAAACAGGCTTTGGCTGGACCAGAAAAGACCAATTTCCCCCCCTCTTCGATCAAGACAATCTGGTCAAAAAGTTTGTAAATAGGTGAATTGGGCTGGTGCAAAACCGTAATAACCAATTTGCCGGTGTCCGCCAAGATGCGCAAAAAATGCATCACCTCTTCGGCATCGCGGGATGACAGGCCCGACGTCGGCTCATCAAGAAAGAGTACATCGGGTTCAAACAGCAATTCGCGAGCGATATTGACGCGCTTTTTTTGGCCTCCGCTCAGCCCCCGTTTATCGATATTGCCGACCCTTGCATGTTTTTGCTCTGACAGCTTTAAAATATCAAGGACCTGTTCGATGCGATTGTCGATTTTTTCTCTTTCTTCGAGTGGGGAGCGTACTTTGGCGGCAAAATAGAGGTTTTCATAGACCGTCAATTCGGGGAAGAGAATATCGTCTTGGGGCACAAAACCAAAAATATCGTGATAGTAAATTTGATTGGATTGAAAGGGGTTTTCATCATAAAAAATGCTGCCGCTACTGGGGGTTTTTGTCCCATAGAGCAGATCCAACAAGGTGCTTTTACCTGAACCACTGGGGCCGAGTAGGCCTACCAATTGGTTGGAGTTGGCCGAAAAAGAAATATTGTCGATAATCTTGGTCTTGTTTTGCTTATAACTTAGGTTGGATACCTCCAGCCTATGAAAGTCTGATTTTTTGACACTGATTTGATCTTGGTTCAGATCAATCATGATGGTGTAATTGCCAATGATCAATTCATCGTATTTATCTAAAATCACCTCATGGTGAATCGACTGTTTGTTAACAAAAATCGGGTATTTGTGGGTATCACAAACTGGTTTGACAGAGTATTTGGATTTGCCGTTTTTTTCTTTGATTTTATTTAATTTGATGTGGTAAAGCGCAATATTGTGATCCAAAATGCGGGGGTTGCAATCGGAGGCACTGCCAATGATATTGGACTCTTTGAAAGCATACATCTGGCTCTGAACCGAGAATTGACGGTTGATTAATTGGCCTTCGGGGCTTTGCATGAGCTGTTCAAAGCTGGATTTGTTGAGTGAATAGAGTGCTATCTGGCTTGATGCCACGATTGAGGCTTTGCGTAGAGAACCTTCCAATAAGCCGATTTCACCAAAATAGTCCCCGTCTCCGAGGGTCTTTACCACTTCTTCTGCTTGATCTGGGTGTTTGACTATTACACGGGCGGAACCATAGGTGATCAAATAAAATTTATCTGCACGCTCTCCCTCTTTAACAATAAAATCATCTCTTTCAAAAATTTCCAGTTCAAAGCTATTGAGGAGTTCGGTAGGGAGCCGATGGTGGGCAGGAATTTGAAAGCGTTTGAGAAATTGGTAGGCCCCCAGGGGTGAAAAGCACGCCATAAAATAAGGTTTTGCCGCAGGATAACGGTTTAAAAAAGTGCTTAATTCCCCGAAACCAATTTTGAAAAAAACGGCAGTGGGTGAAAGGGGGATAATCTGAAAGGGCAAAAAATAAGCGCCCCCAATAAAATCCTCGCTGTCCTTGAGAATGCTGATATAGGCCTTTTGTTCAGAAGAATAGAGCCCCAAGCGTCCCTCCAGTAAAAAATAGAGGTTGTGGGTGGCGTCTTCCGTTAAAAAGGCAATCTGGTGCTCGTCTAAGTGCAAAAATATGCCTTTTCGCAGCAAAATTTCGAGGCCTTCACGTGGGATTTTGCCCAAAATGCGATGGCCCAGAAGGTAGCTGCGTTGTTCTGCTTGTTCTTGAAGTGTAAAGCCCATCGCGAGCGTGGCTTAATTGACGATCATGGTATGGACAGACGCGCAGATATTGCCGAGTGTGTTGATGTCTTTTTGCGAATAGGTTTTTTGCTCCAAGATTTTTTTAATCTGGGGCAGGGCATGGCTCAAAGCCAAAACATCTTTGCGTTGCTGCAAACGCGGGTTGAGTGCTTTGATATGGCCGATCAGCTGAGCCACAATCGGAGCGCGTTGACTCAACACCTCACTTCTTTGCGGACTGTATTTTTTTTCAATGCTTTTGCTGGCAATATACAGTCCTTCGAGCCAGCCTGCCACATAAGCCAGGCGTGCCTGATCCTTACGGTAGGACTGGTTCATTTCATTCGCCATTTGTTCACGCATGTTTTTCATGATTGTTTCCAATTGGGCAAATTGACTCTTGGCCAGGGGTTCTTGCATTTCTTTGTAGGTGTTTAAAATATTTTTATTTAAATTGAGCCGTTTGGCGTAGTCATACATCAGGGCTGCGTGTTTTTCAAACATTCCTTTGTCTTTGTTTTTGAGGGCCACAATGGCGTCGGTGGTGGTCATACCCAAATTAAGTGCAAGTTTATAGACATCAGTGCTGCTTATTTTTTTTGAACTGGGTAAAAATAAAGGCGTGCCCAATTTATCGAGGGAGAGATCCACCACCGATTGTAACGGCAGGTAAATTTTATTTTCTAAGGCATTTTGGGTTTTGGTCAGGTTTTTTTCGGCGGCAGAGAGCGGTTGGAGCGATAGTCCAAAACAGAATAACGTCGCCCAGATGATCTTTTTTGCTTGCATAGAATCCCAATATCTCTTTTCTTTGGATAAAAGATAAATTAACATTTTTCAAGATTGAAAGTCAAAAGCCACATGAACTGCTAAAATTGAACCATGACCCAGGCTTCGCTTGACCCCGCCAGTATCGAAGAAGTCCGCCAACGTGCGGATATCGTTGACATTATCAGCCAGTACGTTCATCTCAAACGCACGGGCCACAATTACAAAGGGCTCTGCCCGTTTCACGGTGAAAAAACCCCCTCTTTTCAAGTCAGTGCAGACAAACAGATTTACAAATGTTTTGGCTGTGGAGCGGGGGGCAATGTCTTTACCTTTTTGATGAATTACAGCAATCAGTCTTTTATCCAGGTCGTGAAAGATCTGGCCCAGGCCACGGGCGTGCGTTTGGTTTTTTCCGAAACGATTGAGGCCGAAGAGCAATTTCGCAATACCCTGCGGCGGATGAACCTGGAGGCTTGCCAGTATTTTGAATGGGTCTTGCACCACCCCCAGCAAGGCGAAGAGGGGCGTGCCTATTTGCAGAGCCGTAAAATTTCGGAGGCCATGCAAAAGCGTTTTCAAGTGGGATATGCCTTAAACGCTTGGCATGCCTTACACGACCATTTGCGCGCCAAAGGCTTTAGCCGCGAAGAACTCGAAAAAAGTGGTCTGTTTGGCCAGGGCAAAGAGGGGCTCTACGATCTCTACCGCCAGCGCCTGATTTTTCCGATTGTGAGTGTCAATAGCGAAGTACTGGGCTTTGGCGGTCGGGCCCTGGCGGCAGATGTCCAGGCCAAATATATCAACTCCCCCGAAACCGAGATTTATCAAAAGGGTCAGCATGTCTATGCTTTAAATTTGGCCAAAAAAGCCATTCGCGAGCGGGATCAGGTCTTGTTGATGGAGGGTTATTTGGATGTGATTACGGCCCACCAATTTGGTTTTGAACATGCTGTCGCAGGGCTGGGTACCGCTTTGACCCAGGCCCAGGCCCGGCAGGTACTGCGTTTTACTGACAATAAACAAATTGTGATGTGTTATGACGCTGACAAAGCAGGTCAAAAAGCCACTGATCGCGGCGCTGACGTGTTGGCTGAAGTGACCACGGGAATGGCGCTTCAGGTGCGTGTCATGGGGATTCCCGATCAGGAAGACCCTGATACATTTTTGCATCAATATGGGGCTGAGGCCTTTGCCCAGGTTTTGGCGGAAGCCAAACCGCTTGTAGAATACCGCTTGGACAAAGCTTTGGTGGGCTTTCGTCTCGACAGCACCCTCGACAAAGCCCTGGCTGCCAAAGCCGCAATTGCGGTTTTAAAGACCGTCCACGAGCCGGTCTACCGCGATGAATGTATTCGCCAGGTAGCTGCCCGCCTGCATGTTGATGAAGGGGTCTTGCGCGAACAGCTGACCCAAGAAATTCGCAAACAGAGCAAAAGCAGTGGCAAAACCCGCTTTAAAAATGAGGCCCGTTTTTCCCACTCTCAGTCGCCTTCTCAAGCACCTTTGGCTGCGTCTGCTTTTATTTCTCGCGATCCCCGTGATAAACTGTATGGGTCAGAATTGGGCCTGTTGTACTTGATGCTTCAGTATCCGGAGCATCGGGAACGCGTGGTAACTGAAGTGCAAAACTTGGTTTTTTCCGATGGTTTGCATGAGTATCTGCGCCAGTATTTGGTGGATTTGCATGGGCAAGGGTACGGTTTTGAGTGGCAGCAATTGTTTACGGTTTTTCCTGAAGCCGAGGTGCACCAACGTCTGGTAGAGATGATGGAGAGCGAGCATCTCAAGGGGCTCGAGATTGAAAAATCGTTGGCTGACTTTGTCAGAAATGTTAAACTTGAGTGCCTCAACCGTCAAATCAGCCTGTTAAGTCAGCAAATACAAGCTGCAGAAGCAGAGCAGGACCAAGAGGCCTATTTGCTCCTGATGAAAGACTATATGGAGCAAATGAAAGTGCTGGCCCAATTGCGACAAATAGGCTTGTAAATGTCTGAAATCATACATTCCAGACCGAAGGAGAAACACAGGGTTTGACACAGGGTCACAGCAAACGCAAAAAAGCAGCCAATCAAGATTATGACGCCCCCCGGCGCAGCGAAGACGAAGACGATCTGCCCGGTATCGGTGAGCAATTGGGCGTTGGCCTGGTCGCGGTCGCCAGTGCTTATCTCGACGAAGAAGAAGAGACTCCTGCTGAAGAAGAAACTGAAACTGAAGAAGAAGGCAAAGAAGAAGAACTGCCCCTCAATCTGGATGCGCCTTCTGGTGTTTCCAGTGATGATCCTGTCCGCATGTACCTCAAAGAAATTGGCTCGATTCCGCTGCTCAAAAGCCCGGAAGAAGTGGCCTTGGCCAAACAGATTGAAGCGGGTAAATTTCTCCACAGCGAACTGACTGACGCGATTATGGAGCAAACAGGTTTAACCAAAGTCTTGGCCAAGACGATCGCCAAAAGTTATAACACCAGTGGGATGCAAGAAGCACTGGCTGCTTCGACTGAGGAGCGGGCGATCTCACTGGACCCCGATGAACTCAAAAAGACGATTATCGAAGACAGTCGCCTGTTTGTGGACAATGATGAAGAAGAGTTCGAAATTTCAAAAATTCAGGGCTTTTCGCTCGAAGAAATCCAGCAGTTTTTAGAAAAAGCTGAGCAGGTGGTCGTTGAAAAGCGCAGCGTGGCCCAGGTCACCAATATTGCCGAATTGCGCAATCTGGCCCAAAGTGCCAATGTGGCCAAACGTATGTTAACCAAAGCCAACCTGCGCTTGGTGGTGAGTATTGCCAAAAAATACGTGGGCAGAGGCATGCTCTTCTTGGACCTGATTCAGGAGGGCAACCTGGGTTTGATTCGCGCTGTGGAAAAATTTGACTACCAAAAGGGCTATAAATTTAGTACCTACGCCACTTGGTGGATTCGTCAGGCGATCACCCGTGCAATTGCCGATCAGGCCCGTACCATCCGTATTCCTGTGCATATGGTGGAGACGATCAACCGCCTCAAGAAGGTCACCCGCAAGCTTTCGCAAACCCATGGCCGCAAGCCGACTGAAGACGAAATTGCTGAGTCTATGGAAGTGACCGTTGAAAAACTGCGCGAAATTATCAAAGTCGCCCAAGAGCCGATCTCGCTGGAAACCCCGATTGGCAAAGAAGAAGACAGCCGCCTGAGTGATTTTATCGAAGGCACCGATGGCGAAACGCCAGTGGAGTCAGTCACCCAGGAATTGTTGCGGGATGACCTCGATGAGGTCTTAAAAACCCTTTCGGAGCGTGAGCGCGAAGTATTGGCGCTGCGTTTTGGTCTGGGCGACGGCAATCCCCGCACCTTGGAAGAAGTGGGTCAGTATTTTAATGTCACCCGTGAGCGCATTCGCCAGATTGAGGCCAAGGCCCTGCGCAAATTGCGTCACCCCAATCGCAACAGACGTCTAAGGGAGTATATCGAATGAGACAACGCCTTTTCTGGACCGGGACCCTGCTGACTGGATTGTTGAGCTTTGCGCTGCCAGGACTGGCCGCTTCTTCGCAAGAAGAAGTTAAAGCCCAGGTGCTACAGGTCAACGTGCGTATGACGGAACAGAATATTACCGAGGTAGAGCTTTCTGGCATTGTCAAAAATCTCTCACCCCTGGCTGTGCGGGGGTTGCAACTCGAAATTGAATTGCTGGATCCCGATCAGAAACCTGTGCGTCGTTTTTTTATCAAGCCTTATGCCCAATTGACCGCTGGGGCCAGTGAATATTTCAGCGCGGCCTATACCCTGCGCGAATACAATCACCCCTATCTCAGCGCCCGGGCTGGCGTGAATTACGATACCACCTCTTATTTACAAATCGCCGATTGGATTTTGGCCCGCAATGCCCAATTATTGCAGCTCTGGAATCTGCCGATCAACGAAGAGCAATTGTCCACTGAGCGTTCGCGTGTGGACTTGGCGTCGCAATATTTGCGCTATGTCCGTCCCGGCCATCGCTATTATGATGAGGCCCAGCGCAAATGGAATTTAACCCAGCTCAACTATGGCAAACGTCTGCTGACCTCCCATAGTTTGCACGAAGCGCTTCTGACCCTTTGCAATGTCGATCCCACTTCGGGACACTATGCCGAAGCCAAGGCCTTGGTTGAGCAGGCGCGCGTGCGCACGATTTACGAGCGCGCTCTGGAAAAAGCGGTAGCCGGTAATTTGCGCGGGGCTTTCCGTCAGATGCAATATGTGCCCGATGGCACCCCTTATACCCGTGAAGCACGGGCCAAACAGGCCGAATGGCTGAAAATTCTCGAAGAGAGCAAAGTCAAAGTGGGGCCCGTGGAGCCGCCCTCCCACCTCAGTACTGATCAGCGTTCGGTTTGGCTGCGCCGCAATCATGGCCCCGAAGGTGTGACGACCTCTAAACGCGAAGAGGGGCAGACGACGACCACTTGGTGGTATTTGGACTATTCTCATTTCAGCTTTGACGAAAAAGGCAAGCTACTGAGCTCAACGGTTTATTAAACAATGGCATATACGCTTGGAATCGATCTGGATATCGATCAGGTTAAGTTGTGCCTGATTCACGTTGAAGGCCCACAAAAAGTGCCGTATGTCGATTGGCTGATTTTCCGTGTGCCGTTCCATTTTGGCCCTGACTATTATTGTGAGTTTGGCGGGGCGTTGATGGAAACCATCGCGCAATTCCTCTATGTCAAAAAAATTGATCCCCAACAGCTAAACAAGATCTATTTTTTGTCGGGCATGCCCTATTCGGCTTTTGCCAGCTTTGAAGAGGGCTTACACTACACTGCCAATGTCTTTATTCAGTCGCTCTTTGATCCCGAAAAAGTGGGGATTTTGCGCGCCGATGGCAAACCCTTCACGCCGCGTGAAATTCTCTCGTCGGTCAAAGGCGAAAGCGCTTCGGCCTTTGTGGCCACTCAATTTTATGGCAGTTCGTATTTGGCTTCGCGCATGTTTAAAAATGCGATGGTGATTGATGTGGGGTCACGCGAGACCCATATTACCCCGATTTTAAAGGCCCGGATTGATCCCGAAGGCCGGGCCAAATTGGGACGTTATTTGCGCCACCGGCTCTCACATCATCAGTTTATGCCCCACGGGGCGCTGTATACCTCGGTCAATCAGATTCGCCAATCGGCCCGCTTGAAGGACCAAGAATTCCCCTTTACGGCGCGGGTCTGCCGCATGGTGGTGATCGCCAGTTTGCTCAAGTATATTCACCCCGAAATTGCCCGTGAGCACGACTTCCCGCTGCTCAAAGAGAGCGATGCTTATGTCTTGTTGGCCCGCGCGATTGGGCTTGATCTCAAAACGATCAGTCAAAAAGAATTACACGAGCTGGCCCAGGTCATTTATACCGACTTCTGCGACTATCTTGGCGACTCACTGCAAGCTGTGCTCAAGGCCCAAGGCCGCCAATCTGAACAATTGCAATTGGTCTCTTCGGGGGTAGCCGGCAAACACGTCATGGAGCATGCCTTTCGGCGCAATCAATTGGTCAAAGAGCGCTTTGTTCACTTTGCCGATAAATTGCCCCACCGCCTGCACGAGGCCTCCAATGCCTATGGGATTGCTCTCTATGCCATGGAGCGCCTGATGGATGAAAACTTCCCGCCTGAAAAGGTTGAAGTTCTGCCCTAACTCACTCTCAAGTCAGAGCAAAACGAAAACGATGCTGAGCTGAAGCCGTGGTCTTATCTGGACAGAGCGGCTTCTTCGCTATCGTTGGCTTCACTCTGTTCTGGCTCGGGGCGCTCGGGGTCTGCCTGTTCAGGTATTTCTTCGTGGTTGATTTTAAAACCCGTCACCCGTGAGACCCAGTGCACAAAGTCATCCATCAGGGTAAAGACCACGGGCACCACCAAAAGCGTGAGCAGGGTGGAGGTAATCAGGCCACCAATCACAGCCACAGCCATCGGAGCGCGGGTCTCAGATCCGGCTGTGAGCTTGAGTGCTACGGGCAACATGCCCGCAATCATAGCGATCGTGGTCATTAAAATGGGCCGCAATCGTACTGGGCCCGCCAGCAGCAGGGCTGCGTTGCGCTCCATACCACTTTTGATCAATGTGATGCTGTAGTCCACCAACAAGATCGAATTCTTGACCACCAGACCGAGGAGCATCACGATCCCAATCAGGGTAAACAGACCCAATTCCTGATTGGCGAGAAACAGACCCAAAAATGCGCCAGCAAACGAGAGTGGCAGGGCCGCCATGATCGTCAGCGGATGCAAAAAATGCTCAAACTGTGAGGCCAGAATCAGGTAGATAAAGATCACTGCCAGCAACATGGCTTGGCCCATGCTTGAAAATGAGTCTTTCATGCGCTCGGCCTGGCCCTGAAACTGGTATTTGACCCCCGGTGGCAATTGCATTTTTTTTAGCTCAGCCGTAACTGGATTGATAATTTCGCTCAAAGAGGCGCCAGGAATTGCGTTGGCATAGACCATGACCTGCCGTTCGCGGTCGTAGCGGTTGATATTTGTGGGGCCCAGTTCAAAGCGGATCTCAGCCAGGGCTCCCAGTGGGATCTGGGCACCAGAAGCTGTTTGCACAGGCAAGGAGCGCAGGCGTTCATAGTCGTAACGCTCGGCATTGTTGAGGCGCACGCGGATATCCACATTGGTATTGTCCAGGCGCATTTGGCTGGCCAAATCGCCCAATGAGGCAGCCCGAATCGTGCTGGCTATAACAGCAGGTGTGACACCCAATTCCATGGCCCGGCGCTGATCGACTTTGAGATGCAATTCTTGGCGGGGGGTGCCGGTGGAGGTTTTCGAGACCTTGACCACCGACATCTGATGCAATCGGCCCACGAGTTTGTCTGCCACCATTTGCAGATCTTCGAGTTTGTCGCCCTGGAGCGAGAGATTCATATCAAAGGTATTGCCTGTGCCATCGTCCACCCCTTGGGTTTCGCGGTAAGAAATGATCGCGCCGGGGATATTTTCGGTGAGCTTTTGCAAGCGTGTTTGCACCGAAGCGGCACTTTCGCGGCGGCCCTCTTTTTTGGATTTGAGCGTGACGGATAAAGAGCCCGCGTCAGTGGCGCCCCGGCTGGATCCGGCGGTGATCAACAAACTTTCGACCAGGGGTTCTGTTTTAACCCGTTTGGCGATTTCCCAGAGGATGCCTGCGGTTTGCCCCAAGCTACTGCCCGAAGGCAAATCGACCCCAATTGAAAATTCTTCGCGATCATTTTTGGGGGCAAAGCCGGCGGGCAACAAACTGGCAATGGGGATCGCCAACACAAAGATCAACACGGCAATACCAAGGGTGGTAAAGCGGCGGCGCAGGGCCCAGCGCAAAATTTCCTGATAGCTGCCACCAATGCCTTTGACGGCTGCGGCATGTTCATCGACGTGTTTGGCGGGCATCGGTTTGAGAAAATAGGCTGCCAGCATGGGGGTCAGGGTGCGGGCCACCAGCAGCGAGACCAATACCGCGCAGGAAACCGTCAGACCAAATTGCCTGAAAAAGCGCCCAATCATGCCGCCCATAAAACCCACAGGGGCAAAAACGGCGACAATCGAAAAGGTGGTTGCGACAACGGCCAGGCCAATTTCGTTGGTGGCGTTGATGGCGGCGCGAAAGGGGTGTTCCCCCATTTCTATATGCCTGTAAATATTTTCCAAATCGACCACCGCGTCATCGACCAAGATGCCGACAACCAGGGAGAGCCCCATCAAACTCATAAAATTAAGTGAGAAGCCCAACATATTCATAAAGGTATAGGTCGAGATCACGGAGGTGGGAATGGCAATGGCGGCAATGATCGTGCCCCGCACTGTACGCAAAAACAAAAAGATTACAATCACGGCCAGCAGGGAGCCCACCAGCAATTCTTCCATGGCCCCGTCTTTGGACTCTTCGATAAATTTGGCGGTGTCAAACGAGAGATCGATTTTCATGCCCGGGGGAAGTTCTTCACGGATTTTTTCGACTTCGGCATCCAGGCGGTGGGCCATATCGACGGTATTTGTGCCCGATTGTTTTTGAATCGACAGCACCACTGCCGGTTGGCCGTTCCACCAGGTGCGCGAGCTGAGGTCTTTAAAGCCGTCTTGAACCTGGCCCAAATCGCTGAGCAAGAGCACTTTGCCCCCGTTGATGGTGATCGGGGTTTGGGCAATTTGTTGCGCCGTTTTGTAGGCGTTGACGGTGCGCATGACAATCACGGATTTGCCGGTGTCGATCTGGCCGCTGGGGAAGTCCAGGTTTTCTTGTTGCAAGCGGGCTGAAACCTGGGATGGGGTGATTTTGTACTGGGACAGCAGGGCCGGATTGAGCATGATTTGGACTTCGCGCTCTTGGCCGCCCAAAATGCTGACCTCGGCCACGCCATTGACTTTTTGCAATTGGTTTTTGAGCTCGTCGCGGGCAAATTCGGTGATTTCAGGCAGCGTTTGGCGCCCGGTAATGGCATAAAAAAGCACAGGTGTAGCATTGGGATCGACGCGGGCAATGATCGGCTCATCGGCATCGAGGGGCAATTTTTTGCGCACGAGGGCGACTTTTTCGGTGACTTCGTTGGCGGCTTCTTTGATGCTTTTTTCGAGTTTGAACTGAATAATCACGGTCGCGATGCCGTTGCTGGAGGTCGAAGTGATATGTTCGATCCCGTTTAAAGCACTGACGGCGTCTTCAAGGGGTTTGGCGACCAGGGTTTCCATTTCACGGGCCGAGGCGCCAGGGTAGGTTGTGGAGATTGAGACAATCGGAAAGCTGACATCTGGGAACAGTTCGACCGGCAGGTTGATATATGACATCAGCCCCAGCACCAACATGCAGACAATCAACATGACGGTACTCACAGGGCGACGGATCGCCATTTCGGAGATATTAAAACCAGCGGATTTTTCTGGGGCTTTGTCTTTGTTTATTTCTGCTTCGGGTTGGGG
>JBIKWL010000086.1:0-23487 GCA_044356335.1 Candidatus Sericytochromatia bacterium | reverse complement strand
GTCATGAAAGTTTATCAAGACATTACTTTACTACCAACACCAGAGATTGGTCAGTATTTTCTATGGGAGAAAGTATATCAACAGATTCATTTGGCCTTGGTTGAAAGTCAAAATGAAGAGGGTCAAGTACCCATTGGTATTGCTTTCCCTGAATACAGCTCTAACCCACCCAAATTGGGAAACAAACTGCGACTGTTTGCTCCCGATGAAAAAACGCTTGAAACACTGGCTGCTCGCCAATGGTTATCACGTTTGTTGGATTATGTTCACATCACAGGCATTCGTTCTGTGCCTGAACAGACCAAGGGGCAAGTAATTTACAAACGTTTGCAACCCAAATCCAATCCAGAAAGGTTGGCTCGCCGGAAAGCCAAACGGGAAAATATTTCGCTGGAAAATGCACTGATAGCCCTGAAAGAAGTAAAACCGGAACGGGTGAAAACGCCTTTTGTTCATATCAACAGCCAAAGTTCCCAAAGACGCTTTCGTTTGTTCATAGATAAAGAACGCGTAAGCCAATCTCAGCATGGATTGTTTTCAACCTATGGACTCAGCTATCAGGAGGCAACGTTACCTGAATTTTGACCCATTGTTTGAACTTGTTGTGAACCCATGTTAACTCATGGGTTTCGCTTTTTGGGTGACTTAAAATTTTTTTGGACAATTTCTTTATTCTTGTTTACAAAGGGTTGTAGCCCTTTTGGTGCTGTGTTCACTACCGTATATGTAGCTTAAAAAATCCCAAAGTTGAGCAGGTTATCGCAGTAGAAGTTCACAGCCGCACAGGCAGCTTAGAAAAATGTGGGAAATGCTTACAGGATTACGGAGATCTTCACTGCTGAACAAGCAGCGCATTCATCAGTTCTGAATCAAACTCACAAACGCTTTTTATTTTCCCACCTTCTCAATTCTCAATTCTCAATTCCCCATCCTCCTTCCTTCCCCCCCACCCAAAAACCTGCTAACCTAAACCAGATGTCTGAACCAGAAGTCTGAAGCAAAACCTGCAAGTTTTTCCAAATCTGGAGTATTCCGTGCGAGTTTTAGAGAGTCACGTCAATCCCCTCAGTGAGCGTTACCAGAGCAATCTGAACGCCATGTTGGAACTATTGGCCCAATTGCAGACCCATTTGGCCCAGAGTTTGTACCAAGGGGAAGAAAAATACCTCGCACGCCACAGGGCCCAGGGCAAACTTACGGCCCGTGAGCGGGTCGAAGCCCTGCTCGACCCCGACTCCCATTTTCTCGAATTGATGCCTTTGGCCGGTTTGGGCCAAGAGTCTATTTCGACAGGGGCCTCGATGGTGGCGGGCATTGGCAGGGTCTCTGGGGTGGAATGTGCCATCAACGCCAGTGTGCCCACGATACGCGGCGGCGCCATGAACACCATGACGCTGCAAAAGGGCCTGCGCTTAGACAGCATCGCCGAAGAAAACCACCTGCCTTTGGTCTATTTAATTGAATCTGCCGGGGCCGATCTGACCCGGCAAGCCGAGATCTTTAATCCCGGTGGCGCGGCCTTTCGCAATATTGCCCGCCGCTCCCGGCAGGGCATTCCCAGCCTTTCGGTGGTCTTTGGCTCCTGCACCGCTGGGGGCGCATATATCCCCGGCATGTCGGACTACGTGATCATGGTGCAAAACCAGGCCCGCGCTTTTTTGGCGGGCCCACCGCTGGTGCGTATGGCCACTGGCGAAATCGTCGATGAAGAGAGCCTGGGCGGCGCGGAGATGCATGGCCGCCTGTCTGGTTTGGCCGATGCTGTGGCCCAAAACGAAGAAGAGGCGCTTTTGCTGGCCCGCGAGGCGATTGAGACGCTCTTTTACCACAAACCCGAGCAGCGGCCACTTTTGCCTGCGGATCCCCCGCTCTATGCCAGCGAAGAAATTCTTGGCATCGCCTCTGCCGATCCCCGTCTGCCCTTTGAGATTCGCGAGATCATCGCCCGGATTGTCGATGGTTCGCGTTTTGCCGAATTTAAACCAGATTACGGCTCCACACTGGTGACTGGCTTTGCCAGCATTTATGGCTATCCAATTGGGATTATTGCCAACAATGGTGTGCTCTTTTCGCAATCAGCGCAAAAGGGCGTGCAGTTTATTCAGCTTTGCAACCAGCGCAACGTGCCTTTGCTGTTTCTGCAGAATATCACAGGCTTTATGGTCGGGCGCGAATACGAAGAGGGCGGGATAATTAAAAACGGAGCCAAGCTGATCAATGCCATTTCCAACAGCACCGTGCCCGCCCTGACTGTGATTGTGGGTGCCTCCTACGGGGCGGGCAATTATGGCATGTGCGGCAGGGCGTATAATCCGCGCTATTTATTCTCCTGGCCCAATTCAAAAATTGCCGTGATGGGCCCCGATCAATTGGCGGGGGTCTTGGAAATGGTCCAGCGCGAAGCGGCAAACAAAGCCGGGAAAGCCGTGGATGAAGAACGCTTGGCCAAGATGCGCGGGCATTTACACAGCCAGGTCAGCCTGGAATCGAGCCCCTGGTACGCCAGTTCGCGAATCTGGGACGATGGGGTGATAGACCCCCGCGACACCCGACACGTGCTTGGCATTGCCCTCTCCAGCGCGTATAACGCGCCAGTCAAAGGCACGGAAGGATACGGGGTCTTCCGGATGTGAGCCAACTCAGTACCCCCTTTGATACCGTTTTAATTGCCAATCGCGGCGAAATCGCCTGCCGGATCATCCGTGCCTGCCGCGAGCTGGGTTTGGGCACCGTTGCGGTTTACTCCGAGCCCGACCGCCACAGCTTGCATGTACATTTGGCAGATCAGGCCGTCTGCCTGGGCCCTGCGCCCGCCAGTGAATCTTATCTGAACATTCCCGCCCTGCTGGCAGCAGCCCAAGCCACGGGCGCGCAGGCCCTGCATCCGGGCTATGGCTTTTTGGCCGAAAACCCCGAATTGGCAGAAGCCTGCGCCAGATCCGGTTTGGTCTTTGTCGGCCCCAGCGCAGATGTACTGCGGGAACTGGGTGCCAAAACTGCCGCCCGCGATCGGGCCGAGGCCCTGGGGATTCCCGTTGTGCCAGGCCAAGCCATTGACCCTGAACAACCTGAAGCCTGTCTGGCACTGGCATCCGAACTGGGTTACCCACTTTTGGTCAAAGCCGTTGGGGGCGGGGGGGGCCGAGGCATGCGCCGCATCGCCAGCCAGGCCGAACTCTTGCCCGCATTGGCCAGTGCCGCTGCAGAGGCCTTAAAGGCTTTCTCAGACCCTCGGCTCTACCTCGAAAAATTGCTCGAACCCGTGCGTCACATCGAATTCCAAATTTTGGGTGACACTCAGGGCCGGGTCATTCACCTCGGCGAGCGCGAGTGTTCGCTGCAGAGGCGCTACCAAAAAATTTGGGAAGAGGCGCCAGCATTCAACTTCTCGTCTGAATTGCGCCAAGTTATGGGAGATGATGCCGTCAAACTGGGCAGCAGCCTGAGTTATGTCGGCGCGGGCACAGTAGAATTTATTCTCGACAGCCAAAACCACTATTATTTTTTAGAGGTCAATCCACGCATTCAGGTCGAACATCCTGTTACGGAAGCGATCACAGGTCTGGATCTGGTGCAGCTTCAGCTCAAATTGGCCGCTGGCGAATCCTTGCCTTTAAGCCAAGCAGATGTGCGCGCCGAAGCCCAAGCTTCGGGCCACGCTATTGAAGTGCGGATCTGCGCCGAAGATCCCAGCTTGAACTTTGCCCCCGCCAGTGGCAGAATGGCTGTCTGGCAATTGCCCACCTGGTTGCGCTGTGACAGCGGTATCTCCTCTGGCGCAGAGATCGGCATCCATTACGACTCACTTTTGGCAAAACTGATCATCCACGCACCGACACGCCAACAGGCTTTGAGCCAATTGCGCAGAGCCCTGAGCGAGTGCGTGGCCCTGGGATTGCCCACCAATATCCCCTTTTTAATGGACTTATGTGCTGAAAAAGATCTTGCCGATGGGCGTGTGCATACAGGTTGGCTCGAAGCCCAGCTTGCAAGTCAATCCCGATGCCCGCAACCTCAAGCCAAGCCGCCACTGGCACTTTTAGCTGCCGCCACTGCCTGGCGCTGGCAGATGCGCCCACGGGACCCCTTGCAAGCTGCGGGTCTGCCCACAGGCTGGCGCAACAATCCTTCTGCTCCTCAGCGTGAACATTGGGCCTTTTTAAACCAACCCTTCAGCCTGAGCTACCGCCAGAGAGGGTTAAACAAACTGGCCGTCAGCCTCACAAGTGAAGCAGACGCGCCTGAAGAAATGCATCTGCACCTGATTGAAGCCGATGCTGAAAAGGTTTGTTTTGAATACCAAAACCTGAGGTACCAATGCAGGGTTTGGCAAAATGGGGAGCAACTCTGGCTGCACCACCGCAGCTGGGGCAATCTCTGCTTAGAGATGCTGCCCCGGCTGCGCCGACCTGCGGCCCAAACCCAGGCAGGAGATCTCTGCGCAGTCCTGCCAGGCAAGGTTTTAAAGCTCGAAGTCAGCGTCGGTCAACCTGTCGCAGAAGGGGATCTGCTGGTGGTGCTGGAATCAATGAAAATGGAAACCAGTTTAAATGCCCCCTTTGCTGGCGTGGTCCGCGAGGTCTGTGTCAGCCCCCTGCAACAGGTGAGTGCAGGCCAAAAACTGCTCGAAATCTCCCCCCCGGATTCTCACGCAAATTCTTGATTCCATTGTCCTGAGCTGTCTCGGGGTGCTAAAATGCCCGTTTATGAACACAGTAGATATTATTCGCAAAAAACGGGATGGCGGAGCCCTGAATCGCCAAGAACTTGAACTTCTGCTCAACGGTGTGACCGCGGGCAGTGTTCCCGACTACCAGCTCAGCGCCTGGCTGATGGCCGTGTATTTTCAAGGCATGACTGAAGCAGAAACCACAGATTTAACAGATATTATGGCCCATTCGGGCGAATTACTCGATCTCAGCTCCGTCTCAGGTATTAAAGTAGACAAACACAGCACCGGCGGCGTGGGCGATAAAGTCACCCTCGTATTGGCGCCTTTGGTCGCCAGCACAGGTCTGGTGGTCGCCAAACTCTCAGGCCGGGGCCTGGGGCATACCGGCGGAACTGTGGATAAATTTGAGGCCATTCCTGGCTTTCAAACCAGTTTAAGCGGCCCGCAATTTTTAGATCAGCTCAAGCGGGTTGGGGTGGCTGTGGTCGGCCAAACCCAAAACCTGGCCCCCGCAGACAAGGTGCTCTACGCCTTGCGCGATGTGACCGCCACTGTCGACAATATCCCCCTGATTGTCGGCTCGATTTTGTCCAAAAAAATTGCCGCAGGTGCAGATGTGATCGTGCTCGACGTCAAATACGGATCGGGCGCATTTATGCCCGATTATGCCTCCGCCAAAGCCTTGGCGGAAATGCTGGTCAAAGTAGGCAAGAACCTCAAGCGTTCGGTCTCGGTTTTGCTCAGCGACATGGAGCAACCGCTCGGTTTTGCCATTGGCCACACCCTCGAAGTCGAAGAGTCAATTGCGACCCTCAAAGGGGAAGGCCCCGCTGATTTAAACGAAGTGGTTCTGACCCTCGGCGCGATGCAATTGATCAATGCCGACCGGGTGACCAGCCTCGAAGAGGGCAAAACGCTGTTAAAGCACCAAATAGCCAGTGGCAAAGCCCTGGAAAAATTCTGTGAGATGGTGGCTGCCCAAGGGGGCAATCCCGCCGTGACAGAAGATTTTAAACTCATGCCCCAAGCCAGCACAGTCACGACCTTTGATGCCCCCCAAACGGGATATGTGCATGATCTTTTCGCCCGTGAAGTGGGCAATGCCCTCAAAGCCCTCGGTGGGGCCCGAGACAAAAAAGACGACGTGCTCGATTTGGGCGCAGGCGTGATCCTGCACAAAAAACGCGGTGACCGCGTCGAAGCAGGTGAGCCTTTGGCCAGCCTGTATTTTAACCCCCCTTACACGGATACTGACGCCCGTGCGGCCCTGAGCCGGGCGTATACTATTACGGAGACTGCCCCTGAGCCCTCTCCGCTGATCGGAGAAATGATATGGCCTCAGTAAATACCGGACAATTGGTGGCAATTGTCGGACGTCCAAATGTGGGCAAGTCGACCCTGGCGAACCGCTTTGTCGGATCCCGCATGGCAATCGTTGACGATATGCCGGGGGTAACCCGCGACCGTCTCTACCTGACCTGTGAATGGACAGGACACCAGTTTATTGTGATCGATACCGGCGGTCTGCTCTTTGAAGAGTCCGACGATTTGCACGAATCTGTGCAACAACAGGCCTGGTTGGCTGTCGACGAAGCCCAGGTGATCATCTTCCTGGTGGATGGCCAAACCGGCCTACACCCGCTCGACCGCGTGATTGCCGACGAATTGCGCCAGCGCCGCAAACAGGTGATTGTGGCTGTCAACAAACTCGACGATATGCGCGACATTGCTGCCGCTTCCGAATTCTACGAATTGGGCCTCGGTGATACCGTCCATGCCATTTCAGCGATTCACAGCAACCGCGTCGGCGATCTGCTCGACGAAGTGGTTGCCAAGCTTGAATTGGAGCGTGGCACCGAAGAAGAGGAAGACGAAGGCCTGAAACTGGCGATCGTTGGCAAGCCGAATGTGGGTAAATCTTCTATTGTAAACACTCTTTTGGGTGAAAAGCGCATGACTGTCAGCGATATGCCCGGCACCACCCGCGATGCGATCGACAGTGTCTGCAAACGCGAGGGTGAAAGTTATGTTCTGATCGACACCGCCGGGATTCGCAAAAAATCCAAGGTGCGTTATGGTGTGGAGCGCTTTTCGGTCGTGCGTGCGATCAAAGCGATTCACCGCGCTGATGTCGTCTGTTTGGTGGTGGATGCCACTGAGCCCGTCTCGGATCAAGACCAGCGCATAGCCGGCATGGCCCAGGATTTGGGCAAAGCCTGCGTGATTGTTGTGAATAAATGGGACCTGATTCCCGACAAAGACAACCGCACCATGACAGAACACGCCGACGCCCTGCGCGATAAGCTCTATTTCCTGGAGTATGCCCCCGTGCTTTTTACCTCAACGGTGACCAAAAAGCGCCTGTACAACCTGCTCGACGTGGCCAAAGCCGCCAGCGAAGAAAACCAGCGCCGAATCAGCACAGGTCTGTTTAACGAGGTGCTCAACGAAATTGTCGCAATGACCCCGCCCCCGGCACGCAAAAATCGCCGGGCCCGGATCAACTACGGCACCCAGGTCAGCGTTTGCCCACCGACCTTTGTGCTGTTTAGCAATCATCCAGATATTGTCGAAGAGCCCTATTTGCGCCATGTGGAACGCAAAATGCGCGAGAGTTTCGGTTTTGTGGGCACCCCTGTGCGCTTTATTATGCGTGAAGATGCCAAACGCAAGGCCCGTGGCGAAGATCGCAAGAGCAAACCTGCAGCACGTCCCTATGGTCAAAAGGTGGAGTCCCGTGTCGATGGAGCAGAAGACTAGTTCGAAGCTGTGTCTCTGCTGATCTGATAGACAAAGCTGCTTTCGTTCCAGCTCTGTGCTGGCAAGGCCAAAAGCAGACGCATAAAATCTCCATAGAGCCCTGTGCCAAAGCGGTCATAGACCTGAAACAGGCCCTGTTTAAACGGGCCTGTAGGTCCCGTTTGGAGCTGCAGGGGTGTGCGGGTGAGAATGCCTTTGAGCACCTCGCGGCTGCTGGCTTGACCGGGCAAAACCCGTGCCACCAGTTTGAGATCCGCTTGGTTCAACAGGGCTGGAAAGTGGCTGAGCTGGCCCGGTTCTAGATAATAGGGCAAAGGCATGCGGGCATTGGGCAATAAAAGCGTGACCGAGCCATCGGCAGAGACATTCACCAGGGTCAAATAGCCCCCACTGGCACTGAGTAAATTCACTTCCACGGCTTGGCCCTCTGTGAGTTGACTTTCTGGCAGCCAGAGGCGCAGATCCAATTCGGATTCACGGGCCTTTTGCAAGACGCTAACAACAGCCTGCAAAGTTAGGGCATAACAGGGGGGCATTTGTTCTTTGGCAGGCAACCAGCGTTCAGCCAGGACCTTTTCTTGGCTCAAAACGCCGGAGCTGAACAATTGCAGCCAGTCGTCTTGGACCACACCCGTGGCCACAGCGGTCTGGGCTGAAATCCGAACTTCTCCACCTTGGAATAAGATTTCCCGGCGGGCCTCATTCAGTGCCGCGGCACGGGTTTCGGCAAAGCTGTCATGGGGACCCGGGCAAACTTCCACCGAGGCCATCAAGGGGCTCGCTTCTGCTTGAGGCCGAGAGAGGGCCAGCCAGAAACACAGATAAAAGCAAAGAATCAAAAAATTGAACATGTTACAATCATCGTAAGAAAACAAATATCCGTCAAGCGGGGCCCGATTGAAAATTCTCCCACGTTGTCTCTTGTTTCTCCCGCTCCTGCTCAATTTACAGGGCTGTGCCTTGAGTATGGCCCTTTGGCGTGAAGAGAGCCAAAGCCCCCCCAGCTTAAAAACAGAAACCCGCCAATCCCAACGCCCTGTGCTCATAACCAGTGAGATCCAATGGCAGAAACAGGCGCCGCTGACCCTTTCTCTGCAGCTGCATCTCGACCAAGAGTATGAAGCGCGCGAATTGCTGGTGATCGAAAAAAAAAGTGATCCCTCTTTCTGGGGCAGCACGCTCGGCACCAGCTTGAGTTTGGGTCTGCTGATGGGGGGATTTTGGCTCGATCAACAGACCCTGCCCAAAACTGCTTCCGACGAAATTGGGCTCTGGGGCTGGGCCAGCCTGATTCTGGTCAGCGCAGATTTAATGGCTGCGCTATTGCTCGCCGACACCCGGATCGAAAACACGGTTTTAAATGAATCTCCCTGGAAAGCGATTTCAGAATCGCCTGGCAAAGCCCTGTATTTGCGCAAAGCGTTGCTGAGTGAAAGCGAAAGTGGTTGGCAAGCTGAAACCCTCACGGCGGCTTCGGGTCAGGCCCAATTTGACCTGAGCACGCTGCCGCAGGCGCTGCAAATGCGCTCGTCCCTGCAATTTGATCTGGAGGTGCGCGATCCGATCTATGGTTCGCTTTCGCAGTCCGTGAAAATAAACGAAACCGAGATGCAAAAACTGCGCTTGGCTTTTGCAGGATCTGCGCAGAACCCTGTGAAACCTTCTGCGCCCCCCAGTTTAAGCCTGGAGCCTGTGCCCAAGACCGCAAAAACACACGCAGGTCTGGCGGTCATTATTGGCAATCAGGACTACCGCCAAGCCCCCAACAGTGAATTTGCCCTGCGTGATGCTGAAATGGTCAAACGCTACAGCCAACAGATGCTGGGATTTCTTCCCGAAAACATAATTAACTTGGCCAATGCCAGCAAAGCGGATTTAGAGACCGTCTTTGGCAATCGCGAAGAGCCCCGAGGCCAGATGGCCGATTGGCACAAACCCAAAACCCCGATTCTGATCTATTATTCTGGCCATGGGGCCGCCACCTTGGCGGGCAAAAGCTTTTTGCTGCCGGTAGATGCCAATCCCAATTATCTCGCCAGCAGCGGCTACGCCCTGGAAACCCTCTACCAGAACCTGGCCAAGCTCAATTATTCTGAACTGACGGTGATTATCGACGCCTGTTTTAGTGGCATGACACCCGCGGGAGCGCTTTTGCCGGATCGCAAACCATTGGTTTTGGAAAGCAACCAGCACACTTTGCCCAAACTCAACCGGGCCCTGCTCATGCATGCCTCCCAAAGCCATGAAATGAGTATTTGGTGGAAAGCCCAACGACATTCGCTGTTTACCTTTTACCTGCTCAAGGGCCTGCAAGGCGACGCCAATCTGAATCAAGACGGCGTCTTAAGCGGCATGGAATTGCAGCAGTATTTGCGAACAGAGGTGCCCAGCCAGGCCCGCCGCCTGCTTGGTGCGAATCAAAATCCTGTCTTTTGGGGCGATTTACAGCGTACAGTGGTGGATTATGCTCTGCCCAAAAACGATTGAATTGACTTGACCCAACATTCAATACCCCCTATAGTATTTATAGAGAAGGTCAATTATAGGAGGCTTACGCCATGTCCGCTCAAACCAAACCCAGTTTTGAAAGTCTTTTAAATGAATCCAACGTGCCAGTGCTTGTTGATTTTTGGGCCGAGTGGTGTGGCCCCTGCAAAATGATGAATCCTGTACTCAAACAGGTCTCCGAAGCCTATGCGGGCAAACTCAAGATTATCAAAGTCAATGTCGATCAGAACCCCGCAGCCGCTTCTCACTACAGCATTCAGAGTATTCCCACGCTCATGCTCTTTTACAAAGGCAAAATGCTGATGGAACTCAAAGGGGCAATGCCGTTTAACCAATTGCAGGCCCAGTTGGATATGCGCCTAGAACGGCTCTAGCGGCTATAACCCACTATTTTGCAGGCAGCGGGTGCTGCTCAAGCCAAGTCGTAGGAAAGCCGTTTTGCTTGACAATCTCCTGAAACATCAGGCCCGAAGGTCGCCATTTGCGCTGGATATCCAAGAGCCCAAATTTGGCTTCAAAACCGTCGGCCCATTCATAATTGTCCATCAGGCTCCAGTGCAAATAGCCCGCTACGGGTATTCCCTCTTGCAGGCCAAGCCAGATCTGCTGCAAATGTTGGAGCAAAAAGGCCCGGCGCTGGCTGTCGTCGGCATCCGCCAGGCCATTTTCGGAGATAATAATCGGCACATGTAAACGTTTGGCATGTTTATTGGCCAGACGCAGGACCTTTAACAAGCCTTCGGGGTAGATCTCCCAATTGAGTTCGTTGACAGGCACGCCGGGGCGGGTGACTTGGGCTCCGCTGGCGGTAATCATGTAGCGGGTGTAATAGTTAAAGGCCACAAAGTCCATGCTGCCGTGCAGGTTTTTGTTGTAAGGAATTTGAATGGGCTCAATACCGGGCAGACTAAAATTGAGTTCACCCTGGCTGATCGCATCCCAAAAGGCCTCATTAAAGAGATAGCTCTGAAAGCCCGTCATGGCCTGGTCGAGGGGATTGCCAGGGACATTCGGCTCTAAAAGCGTGATATTTTTGGCAAAGCCCACCCAGGCAATCGGGTCTTGGGCATGGACGGCACGGTAGGCCTCGCCGTGGGCCAGAATCAGGTGTTTGATCACCCGCAGAGCCATGTTGCGGTCTTTCTGAAAAGGCGGCCATGCGCCCGCATCATACGACTTAAAGGCATAGACCAAGGGTTCGTTGATCGTAAACCACCAATTGACCTCGTCTTTGAGTTCGCCACTGATCCAGGTGCAAAAGCGCACAAAGTCCTGAATATTTTCGGGCCGGGTCCAGCCGCCTTTTTTGGCAAACCAGGTTGGCAGGGTAAAGTGAAAGAGTGTAACCATCGGCTGAATGCCCCGGCGGTTAAGGCTCTTGAGCATTTTGCGGTAATCTTCGAGGGCCTGGCGGTTGTATTTGCCGGGTTCGGGTTCCAATTTGGCCCACTCGATCGACAGGCGGTAGGCGGGGGTGCCCATTTTTTCGAGGGTATCGAAGTCCTCTTCGTAGCGTTTGGCATGATCCGCAGCTTGGCCCGCATCCAGGCCTGCTGCGCTCCAATCGTTTTGGATTCCCCCCTCGACCTGATAAGCTGCCGTGGCCGTGCCCCAGAGAAAACCAGGGGGAAACTGGTAGACTGCCGGTTTTTCGGCAGGGGTTGCCAGTGCTGGCAAACAGAGACTCCCCGCCAATAGGGTTGAAAACAGGGTTTGAAAAACTTTGACAGCAACGTTGATGGCAACTTTCACGGGATCGGGCCTCCTGCAGGAATTGCGCTCATTGTACAATGCTTTTTATGCAAAACCTATTTCCTTTCAAACGTGTCTGCCTCAGCCTGATGGTCTTATTCAGCTTCAATGGCTGTGCTCTGTTTTTGTCTGGCGAATCTGGCGAAAACCTGAATGAGTCCTGTGAAAATAGATCCCCTTTCGAAGCGGTCCTGCGCAATTTTAAATACAGTCTTTACCCAGATCTCAATATTCCACTCGAAGAATTTGAACCCCAAAACCCTAGATATGAACGGATCAATGCCAAATTAGAAGCCTTTGTGACCAGCCATCTCGCTGAATTGCGGAAATACCATCTCAGCCAACTGAAAAACCTGCATATGCAGCCGATCAACCTCAGCGATTTTATGGAGGTGCCAATCAAATCGGCCCCCCATTCCCCAGCACCCTTTCACATTGTGAAATTGCTCGATCCCAGCCAACAGATCTTTCACCTGCTTCCCAGTATCCTGTTACAGGAATTCCAATACAGCAGCAAAGAAATGGCTGAGTTTTATATCAGGACAGGCATGGGGGGGTGGCGGTTCGAAAGCAAAGCGAGTGAAAACCCAGAAATTTGGCAGATATGGCTCGATGGCTATACCCATGCATTTCTGTTTGAATACGATTTAAGCAGCGGTGAAGCCCGTTTGCGTAAACAGTATCTGCGCAAAAAACCGGCATAAGCGCCCTATTTTTGATGCCACAATCGCTGCACCAATTGTTGGTATTCTTGGCGCAGTTTTTTTCCTGTGGTCAACAAAATAGTCTGTTCAATATTTGCGCCAGAAGCCCAAACATGCAGGAGTTTGGGAATTAAGACAGTGCCGTCTTTGCCCAAGACTTGCTGCATCAGCAACGCTGAAAGCCAATAGTGTAAATCCGCATCCTTTGGTTCGTAAAACTGCTGCCGGGTGAAAAAGGTGTCTAAAGGGGGTGCTGAAATCCCCTTTGCCACTTTTTGGGTTTTGATCCAGTTGCGACGGCGTTTCATCATCTTGGGATCTTTGACCGCGACAATATATTCTGCCAGGCCCTCATCCAGCAAAGGGATATGTCGGGGGCCAATCCAATTGAGATCATATTCGTTGTCCAAATACGTAATTATCCAGGCATGGGCCAATTCATGTAACAGTATATTGCGGGTTTCAGGATTTTCAGGAAGCCGTTTAATTTTGCCGCCTTGGCTTTCACGGGAATACATCACAAAGCCCAAATAACCCGTGCCATCTTGCCAGGAAACGAAAGGTTCCCGACCCAATACAGCCTTAAACAGGGTTTCAAAATGCGCACGCTTCCCAAATAAATACAGGCGCAAGGAGGGCAATTTATTCCCGAAAATCGACCGACCGATCACCAGCAATTCAGGCAATTGAGCCGTCAAGGATCGACTCCAGGTTTCTTGGTGATTTTGATAAACCTGAATCAAGGGCTTTGAGAGATCGGGACGAAAAGGGGGGGCAAATTTGTGAAAGGTCTCTATCCGCTTGAGAAATTCCGAAGTCGAAGGCCAACTGGGAATTCCTTCAAACCCTTGTTGCTGAGCCCTGCGCAAGAGGGGAGCGGCTTTCTCCATTTTGTGGGTGTACATCAAGACATACCCCGCCAAATACAAATCTTGTGGGCTGGGATCTCGAATCTGTTCAAAAATCTGCATAGCTTGATGGGTTCTGAGCTGATCACAGCAGACAGTTTCAAGCAAGGCTTGCGAAGAAATTTGTGCAAAGCCAGAAGGAGCCCAAAAGCAAAGCGTGCATCCCAGAAAGAGTCCAAGCAAGCGCTTGGCTGCGCGTTGATGTTTGTGATCAGCCCAATTCTGAAACAAGCGGCTTCTCTCTCCTGCCTTCTTGTGCTTTAACTTCTGCCAAAACCGCCTCCAACACACCCCGCGTAGACCCGAGCCACTGGTTTTTGATCAAAAAATTCCAGACCGGCTCCAATTTTTTCCAGCCTGTGCTATACGCCAGATGCTTGAGTTGGTGTTTGAACTGGGGATGCACAGCCGCAGCCTTCCAGATATTGGAGAGGCTGTAGAACTCGCGATAGGCCCAGTCATAGCCATTTTTGAGCTGATCGGCACTGAGCCCCTGGGTCTGGTAGACGACTTGACGGGTGTCGTAGCGGTCCCATTGGCGGTGCAAAATGCGGCCCTCTTTTTCCATGCGTGCATAGAGAGCGGTGCCAGGATAAGGCGTGAGAATATGGTAAGTGGCCGTGGTCAGCCCGTTTTGCACCCCCCATTCAACCGTCTGTTTAAACACATCCGGGGTATCATGATCGAGGCCAAAGACAAAGCTGCCGTTGATCATAATCCCCAAATCGTGCAGACGCTGAATCGCCTGGGCATAGTTTTGGTTCAGGTTTTGGTATTTATTGCTGCTGCGCAAATTGGCGGGACTGAGTGTTTCAAAGCCCACAAACAAGCTGCGAAGCCCAGCTTCGGCGGCGTGTTCGATCAAATCGTCGCGCAGAATTGAATCGACCGTGGCTGCAGCCTGAAAGACCCGTTTCATGCCTTTCATGCCGTCAAAGAGTTCGCGTGCAAAGCGGCGGTTGCCGAGCAGATGATCATCGAGGAAATAGACGTGTTTGCCGGGCAAGCGCTGAATTTCAGCCAGGGCGTCGTTGACAGACTGGGTGTAAAAGCTGCGCCCCCCCTCAAAAAACGCATCTTTATAACAGAAGTCGCAGTGGTGCGGACAGCCGCGTGTGACCACAATCGAATTGGGCACAAAATAAAGATGGCGCTTGAGCAAATCGCGGCGAATCGGGGGCAGGCCTTGCAGGCTGCGCGTTTGCGAGATATATACCTTTTCGGGCCGACCTGCCCGAAAATCTTGTAAAAAGCGCGGGAAGGCCTCTTCAGCGGGGCCCAGAAAGATCGCATCGGCATGTTGCGCCGCCTCTTCTGGCAAAGATGTCACATGTAAGCCGCCCAGGGCCACAAAAGCACCTTGAGCGCGGTAATGATCCGCCAAGGCATAGGCCCTGAACGCGTTGGTGATATACACCTGAATGATCACCAATTCGGGGCTGTCGTCGAGTCTGAGGGGCTCGACATGTTCATCTTGCAAAGAGATTTCGTCATCGGGATCGAGATAGGCGGCCAGGGTTGCCAAGCCCAAAGGGGGAAAGAGGGAATATTTGATCGGACGCCAATAGGGGCTTTTGGCCTCGGTTAAAGCGGGCAGGATCATTTTTATGCGCATGGTTTTTCTCTACTCTCCACTCAATTTGAATTGGGACGCAGGAACAGCGCAATTCATCTAAGCGAAAGCAAGTGAAAGCGTGTTTAACTTTCAGCAGACAAGCGGTTTCAGCGGCGCTATCCAGCCACCACCTGTTGGCTGATCTGGTTTAAGCCGCCAAAACGGCGGTCGCGGGAGCAAAAAGCTGACACCACTTCTTGCAAATCGCTGGCAGAAAAATCCGGCCACATTTTTTGCAAGAAGAAAAACTCGGCGTAGGCACATTCCCAGAGCAAAAAGTCGCTCAGGCGTTGCTCGCCACCGGTGCGCACGAGGATATCCACATCGGGCACCCGTTCCGCAGCAGGGTCGCTCTGGGTCACCAGTCGCGAGAAGGTCTCGCGGTCAAAGTCGCCGCCAAATTCACTCAATTGGCGGGCCGCTTCGAGGATCATATCGCGGGCAGAATAGTCCAGAGCCACGCGGAGATGGAGTTTTTTGCCCCCCAAAGTGGCCTGCTCGGCCCGCACGATCGCAGCCCGCAGGGCATCGGAGAAGCGGTCGCGGCGACCAATGATCGAGAGGCGCACGCCATTGGCCAAGCAGCGGGAGGTTTCGTTTTTGAGGTACTCGGCAAAGAGTTTCATCAGGGCGTTGACTTCGTAACCGGGTCGCTTCCAATTGTCGGAAGAAAAGGCATAGAGGGTGAGGGTGCCGACGCCATAGTCCGGCGCAGCCTCGACAATTTTGCTAACAGTTTTGGCGCCTTCGCGATGGCCTGCCACGCGGGGCCAACCGCGCTGTTGGGCCCAACGGCCATTGCCATCGAGCACCAAGGCCATATGCAAAGAGGGTGTGGTATTAAAAGTGCTTTGCTTCATAAAGGTTTTCCCCAAAAAAATTACTGCTGCGACTCGCCCGGATTGCGCATGGTCTGAATCAGGGCCTCCATATGGTTCAAATAGCGTTCCAGGGCTTTGCGCCCAGTCTCTGTGAGACGGTACTCGGTTTTGGGCATCCGTCCCTCGAAGAATTTTTGGCAAGAGATGTATTCTGCCTCTTCCAGCTTGCGGGCATGGACACTCAAATTGCCATCGCTGGTATCGAGAATCAACTTGAGTTCGTTAAAACCCAGGGCCTCGTTGACCGCCAGGGCGCTGACAATGCCCAGCCGAATGCGCTCATGAATCAGGCGATCCAATTCCAAAGTGCGGTTGGCAGCCTTGGGGGCATCAGGCACTGAAAACAGCGATCTTTCAGTTTTTTCTTTTTTCTTTAACACGGGATTATCCCCCATACTTTCGTGCAATCAGAATCCCAAAGGCGATGTGCAGACCACCAAAGCCCGCCGCCATCAAGGAGTTGCCCCAGTGTTCAGGACCTGTCATGGCCAGAACGCCCAGGAGCATAAAACAAAAACCCATCACGGGTACAATTTTGACCGAATAGGTACCACTTGCAATCACACCTGTGCCATAGAGCAACAACCAAGTGCCGGGGATAAGTTGCAGCAATTGGTGCTGGTAAAAAATAGCTGTCAGCAAGGCCCCAGCCATCATGGCGGGCGTAAAGCTGAGCAAAAATTTTCGACCGGTCTCATTAAACAGAGGCAGTTTGGCCGATTGGGCCTTTTTCATCATCATAAAACTGGAGATCAGCAGTGAGAGTACGGCTTCTGCCAGCCAAACGAAGATCCAGGTATCTATTTGGGTCTGGGCTGTTGCAGCCCAAGCGGCAATCAAGGCGGTAATCCCAACCAAAATCTGCCCGGTTCCCGAAACCATGGTGTAGGCCGTGGCCCGCTCCATGGTGTTGCGGATAAACTTGAGATTTTCCATGGCACGGTCTTGCAATAAAATCGGCTCTTCCGTCATGGATCTTCCTCTCAGATGTGTTTGCGTGTTCCTATCCTTGATTAAACCTCATTTTTGAAAATCTATCAAGTACTTTAAATTATAAAGTTAAATGGAGATTATCATCTGTGAGAAGAGTTACATTTTTTATCTGTTGAACAGGGGGCCTTGAAAAAGGCAGAGCGCCCCCTGTTGAAGGCAGTCAAAATTGGGTATAAAGAAAGGGTTGAACACACGCTCCGTCCCTGAACGACAAAGAAATAAACGAGCAAACATCTAGCAAAAATGTCAAAACTGTATCAGGACAGCCGTTTAACACGTCTCAATGCCTCTGAACTCAGCTTGGAAAATGACTGGCAGATTCCCGTGCGGGTCTTTGCCAATCCAGAGATTCCGATCGAAGCGGTGGCCCTTGATGAAATCTCTGACGTGCTGAAAATTCAGCAAAATGTTGCAGATATTCAGGCGGTCGATCCCCTGTTCTTTGGCGCAGACAGCGACCCCCGCCTGCTTGAAGTGGTGTTAACCCCCGATTTTCACAAAGGGGCGGGTATCCCCATTGGCACCGTGCTGCTGAGCCAGGACTTTGCCGTGCCACAAGCAATTGGCAATGATGTCAATTGTGGCATGCGGCTGATGAAAACAGATATAAGTGAAACCCAAGTCCAAAGCCGTTTGCCAGAAATTGAGAAAGCCTTGCGCTATCACTTCTTCGAGGGGGGACGCCAGATTCCCCTCACGGCTGGGCAAAGAGTCGCACTTTTGCGCGAAGGACTTCCGGGCCTCTTGGATACAGCTGCCCAGGCCAATGAAAAAGGCCTGTGGGCGGGCATGGATCTCGCGGCTGAGCAACAGAATTTAAGCCGCATGTCTGGGCAAGGGGGCTATCCCACTGACAGTCTGATCGGTTTAGAAGATTATATCGCTGGCAGTGGTGGCCTGAGTTATGACGCCCTGATTGGCACATTGGGAGGAGGCAATCATTTTGCCGAAATTCAGGTGGTGCGCAAGCTGTTGGATGGCGCTGTCGCTCATGCCTGGGGCATAAAACCCGGTCAGGTCGTGGTAATGATCCACTCTGGTTCTCGCGATGTGGGGCATATTACGGGCAGATTGGCCAAAGAGCAGATGAAGGCCCTGTATCCAGCCAGTTTGCCTCACCCGGCCAATGGATTGTACCCCCTACCGGTGAGGGGGCGGGGCGCAGAGGCTTTTGCTTTGTTTCAGGCATCGATGTTCAACGCGGCGAATTTTACCTTTGGCAACCGCTTCTTTTTAGCGCAAATGGTTCGCCAGAGCCTCGCTCAGGTGCTGGGTGAGACCCATTTTGAAATGATCTGGGATGCGCCCCACAACCTGATGTGGCAGCATCAAAACCAATTTCTGCATCGCAAAGGAGCAACCCCTGCCAGGGGCTGGGAAGCGGTCCAGAATACAGCTTATGCCCATTGGGGTGAACCGGTGATCGTTCCAGGTTCAATGGGTTCCGCCTCCTATCTGTTGCTGGGTCAGAATCACAAAGGGGCGCTCTGTTCGGCTTGCCATGGTGCCGGGCGTCAACTTTCCAGGGGGGAAGCGCTGCAGGTCGATGATGCCCAATTGGATGCTTTTTTGCGGGATTTTCGCGTGGTGACGGCCTTGGACCCAGAGCGGCCAGAGATTCGCTTGCGCAGGGATATTCTGGATAAATGGCGGCAGGATCTCAAAAAAGAGGCCCCATATGCCTACAAAGAGATTACCCCCGTGATTCAGACCCTGACAGATGCGGGTATTGCCCGTCCCGTGGCAGAACTCTGGCCGCTGGTCAGTATCAAATAAGGCCGGTGCTGTGATGTCTTATACCCTGCAAAACTGGCTTATGCTCCAACCCTTGGAAGACGGCCTGATACTGGCCCGCTCGCCCTTTTACAGAGATATTTCAGCGCTGGGGACAGATCGTGATGAACTCTGCACTCGCTTGGCTGTGGAATTGGAGAATGTCAGCCGATCATGGTCTCCCCTGCAGCATTTTCAGCACCACCCATCCCAGACCCTTGAATCTGGTCAAACCCAAATCCAGCTCACAGCTCCAATGCATTTGCCTTTGTGGAGCAGCCCTTTGGACTTGTCTTTTGCCTGGGTATCTTGGCAGGTAGGTGATCGTGTCATCTTCCATTTTCCGGCTTTGGGCACCCTGGTTTTGGTGCGCGACCCAAGCAAACAGGCGCAAACCCTGCAAGCCCATCTGCAGCAGCAAGTGCAATGGCGGTCGGCTTACCAATTGCCCATTCTCCATTTTTGGCAGCGCCAACACAGTTTGGAAGTCGAACCCCATGAGCTGAACTATGTTTATCTCCCGCCCAAAGAACAGGCCCAACAGGCACAATCCCGCCAAAAGACAAAATTATTGGTAGAAGAAAAGGGCCGAATTTTGACAGCCGAGGGGCTGAATCAAGCTTGGGAAATGGAGACCCAACTCAACACTCTGGCCCGCATTTTAAGTGGGAAGCAGCGCCAGAGTGTTTTGTTGGTGGGTCCCTCGGGTGTGGGCAAAACGGCTCTGGCTCACCAATGGGTGCGCAAGCGCAAAGCGCTGGGACAGGGCCAGATCCCCTGTTGGGCGATCACGGGCAGTGAGCTAATCGCTGGCAATTCGGGTTTTGGGGCTTGGCAAGAAGAGGCCCGCCGTTTAATTGCCGAAGCCATGTCTCATCAGGCCCTGTTGTTTTTGGGGAATTTAACCGAATTGGCAGAGGTGGGCAAAGGGGAATCCCAAAACACGGGGCTGGCTGAATTGCTGCAACCGGCGCTGCGACAGGGGCAGATTCAGGCTGTGGCCGAATGCACCCCAGAACAGTACAAGCTGCTGGAACGGCAAATGCCCCAGCTGATCCAGGCTTTTCAGATTGTGCAGGTCAAGGAACCAGAGCCAAACGCCTTGAAACGGATTTTGCACAAAAAAGCCGAAAGCCTGAGTAAATCACAACAGTGCAGCTGGAACAGAGCGGCGATTCAGGCCGTCGAAGACCTGCACCGCCGTTTTGCGACTTATTCGGCTTTTCCCGGTCGCTTGCTGCATTTTATGCAGCGCATGTCTCAGCTCGCACAGCACAAACCCGTTGATGCCACAGCTGTGATCCAGACCTTTGCCCAAGAAAGCGGTCTGCCACTCTGGCTGCTGGATCCAGACCAAAGGTTAAACCCAGAAACGACCTTCAATTGGTTTGATCAGCGGATCATTGGCCAAACACAGGCCAGTTCAGCCCTGCTGGATGTCTTGGCCCTGCTCAAAAGCAATCTCAACCAAAACCAGCGGCCCATGGCTTCTTTTTTAATGGTGGGGCCAACAGGGGTGGGAAAAACGGCCTTGGCGAAAGCCCTGGCCCAGTTTCTGTTTGGCAGCGAAAAGCGTTTGCTGCGCCTGGACATGAGTGAGTACCAACAGGCCCAGGCCGTCCAGCGTTTGACAGGGATCTGGGGACAAGAAGGGCTGCTCACGGCCCGGGTTCGCGAGCAGCCTTTTGGCATTTTGCTCTTTGATGAACTGGAAAAAGCCCACCCCGTTTTCTTTGACCTGCTCCTGCAAATCTTGGGCGAGGGCCGCTTGACCGACCATCAGGGCCGCTTGGCCAATTTCTGCAATACCGTCATTTTAATGACCTCCAATTTGGGAGCCCGTGAGCTGTTTCAACGTCAGCCAGGTTTTAACCAGGAAAAGTCTGAGCCAGATTTAGACAGCCATTTTGTCAAAGCCATTCAGCAGTTTTTTCGCCCTGAGCTGTTCAACCGGATTGATCGGGTGATTCCCTTTCGGCCCTTGAGCGCGGACATGGCCAAAAAAATTACTGAGCGAGAACTCTCGCTTTTGCATCAGCGCCAGGGGTTGCAGGAATTGGGTCTGCATTTGCAGGTCATGCCCGACGCTTTGGCGTATCTGGCGACCCATGCCTACGATATCCGCTATGGCGCAAGGCCTTTAAAACGCCTCTTGGAGCGGCAGGTTTTGCTGCCACTGGCAGAGCGAATCAACCAGGAAACCCCCGAGAAACTCAGAGACGCTTTGTTTGAAATTTCCCTGCAAAAGTCTGAATTGTATTTTCACTTAAGCCCAGCCACATCCCCTCGCTTGCAACAGGCCCCAGCCATCGCGACCACTTTGGGCCAGTTGAGCAAGTTGCGGCAAGAATTGGAGCGCTTACAGGCTGGTCAGTCTTACCGGGAAATCTGCAATGAGCTCTATTGGCTCGAGCGCGAAAAAAGCAAATCCAATAAGACGGGTTTTCGCCAATGGAAACGGCTGGAAAGTTTGCAAGCAATCAAAACTGAGCTGCAAACCCTGATGCAGATTGTCAAAGCCTGGGAAAGCGATCTGTGGCTGGCCTGCTGTGAAACAGAGCCGGTACATGAGAACTTAACCGCCATCCAGCCTGAGGAATTGCAGGCAAAATTGCACACCCTCTTGTTGCAGATCTACCGGCAGCTTTTCCCTCAAGTCGATCAGGTGACCCTGATCTTGTATCGCAAAGAGACAGATCAGGACACCGCCTTGTTGGCCGCATATGATGCCCTGGCCAAACAGTGCAGTCAAGCAGTCAAGCTCTTTGCCTGTGATCCTGCCCGGCATGAAAATGGCGATTTAAGAGATCAAAAGGGCCAGCTAAAATTCAACTACAGGCCGCTCAAAACGCTGCCAAATGAGACCGAAAAGAGCCTGATCTTTTTGCTCGAAATATCTGGACCCGATGCCTTGCTGTGGTGGCAAGGCGAAGCGGGTTTACACAGCTTTCGCAAAACAGCCAAAGGCAAGCGTTTGCTCTGGGGAGTCGAAGCCAAGGCCTGCAGCTTTCAGGCTTTTCAGACCAAGGATAAACCAGAGGGTCATCCGCATGAGGCTCAATATTCACCCCAATATTCACCCCCATTTTCGGCCTTTGTTGCCCGGCGCGAATACAATTTCTATGCCCATGAAATATATGATCCTGTGCTGAAAAAACATCTGCATTGGGGGGCTGCCGGGTGGCAGGCCAAACTGGCAGATTGCCTCGAAGCCAGTCTCAATCTCCACATTCTCAAGCAATTGGAATCCGATGATGGAAATTAAACTGCCTGTTCAATTTCAAAAAATCTCAGTGAGCGAGCAAAGCCCCTATTACCAAGTGCGTCCGCTCTTTTTTGAAGAACCCAGCCTGATTCACCGCGATCTCAATACCCTGCATGCCAATTTCACTCGCGAAGTGCGGAAAAAGTTTCAGGCCCTGTTAAAAGAAGAGCGGCATGAAGACCTGGCCCGTTGGTGTTTTTGCCCCGAAGTGAGTTTGCTTGAGTCTGAATTTTTGGTCAAATCAGATAAAACAGTGATCAAAGGCCAATTGAAATTGGGTAAATTTAGTCAATCGACGCAACGCTTTCTCTTTCCTTTGGATTTTCCCGAATGGTGGTTTATCCTTGAGCGTGGAGAAGACCTCGAAACCCGCTTAAACAAAGTGCTAAATGCCTATCTCAAGGCCCAAGGGGCAAGGGCCTATCTCCATTACGAAAAATTGGCCGAATTAAAATCACAAAAATCCAAAGCCTGGGTCGAGGTACTCAGCTTTGATCTGCCTGTGCCCCGGCGGAAATTTCAAGCCCCCGCTTTGGAGCGGATGCTCTTTGGCTTTGAACAATTATCTGGCGCAGAAGAACTCGAAAAAACCGGCTCTTGTCTGGAACATCTGCCTCTGGAGCGTCTGTCTGAAACCCTGGGGCGAGAACAGGAACTGGCCCTCTTGCAGGATTTGCTGCGCGTCCAAAAATCGCCCCAGCCCATTGCTTTGATTGGCCCACCGGGTGTGGGCAAAACAGCTTTGCTGCACCAATGGATTCGCAATCGGCTCCAAAAAAACCGCAAAGCCAAAAGCAACCGCCAGACCTGGCTTTTGAGCCCGTTGCGCTTACAGGCGGGCATGATGTATGTTGGGCAGTGGGAAACCCGTTTATTGGCGATTTTACAAGAGATCGAAGCCCGTGAGCATCTTTTGGTGATCGACAACCTGCCAGGTTGGTACCAGGCCGGTCGCAGCATGAGTTCGGATTTAAGCATGGGCGAATGCTTGCGGCAGCAGCTGGATAAACGTCAACTGCGCCTGCTGGTCGAAATGACGCCCGAAACCCTGCTGCGTATGCGTGAATTGGATCGGGGCTTTATCGAGCGCTTTCATTGCCTGCAGCTTGAAGAAATGAGTCAAACCCAGACCTTTCGCGTCGCGATTCAACGGCTGCGTCAGCTCGAATCGACCTACCAGAGTCACGTGTCGCCCGAAGTTCTGCCTTTGGCCAAACAATTACAAGAGCGCTTCGAGCACGAAGGGGTTTTTCCTGGCAAATTGCTGTCCCTGTTGGATTATGTGGTGCAACAACACATCCGCTCGACGATTCAACCTGCAGAACTGTATAGCAGTTACGCCCAGTTTACGGGGTTGTCACGGCATTTATTCGCCAATCGAGAAGTAGCCTTGACCCGTGCCGAAATCGGCGATTGGCTCAAACAGCTGATCTTTGGGCAGGAGCAAGTCTTAACAGTGCTGACAGATATCATTCTGACTTTTCGTGCGGGGCTCAACGACCCCGCACGGCCGATTGCTTCGCTGCTGTTTTTGGGTCCCACGGGTGTGGGCAAGACCGAAACTGCCAAAGCCCTGGCAGAATACTTTTTTCCAGTTCCGAACGCCTGATTCGTTTTGACATGAACGAATACCAATCGGAGCACGCTGTGGCTCGC
>JBIKWL010000211.1:0-6947 GCA_044356335.1 Candidatus Sericytochromatia bacterium | reverse complement strand
AATCAGGCTCTTAGCTCTTGTACAATCTATGAAATGAGGTCAGATGTCATGTATGGCGATCAGAAACCGCCTATCTCGCACTACTTCTTACACAGAGAGGTGGCCTAATGATGAGCTAGACTCAGTGGTTGACCTTTATTGAGCTTTGCCAGTAGATTTACTTGGTCTTTTTCAAACATACATTGAATTTGAGTCACTTCAAATTGAGCGCCAGTTCCAATTGTCACATAAGGTTGACTTACTATATCAGACCCAATAGCTGTAACAATACCACTTATTTTTATGCGTTTATTATCATACTTTTGCTCTGCTTGAAGTTTGTTATTTTCATAATCTTTGAGTATTTTCTCAATTGAAACATTCATTACAGGCGTTTCTTTAGGTGACGTCTCCGAATTGGTGCTGTTTTTTTCTGTATTTGTTGTCGAAGAATTACGGCCACTGGGGTTGGCAATACTTATGATTACTCCAAGAAAAAATAATCCGACAAAAACTGTTAAACAACCACTCAAAAATCCTTTTTTCTTTTTATTTTCTGGTTTAGATGATTCATTTTTAAATTGATGTAAATACTCTCCACATTCAGTGCATTTTTTTTCATCAAATGAATTACTTGTTCCACATTTTCCACAAACAACGGTATTTTGTTTAGGCATTTAGATATTTACTCTTTTCATAAAATATTTTTAATTCATCACAATATCAGCCTGTTTAATCGATTGCAAAAGCTTGATCAGGGCTGCTTTTCCGTGTTTTCGCGCATACATATTTTTGAGCGCCAGATAATGGTTCACATACCCCCGATGGGTTTTGGTGCGAAACAATTCGGCATAGGAGTGGCTGAATTGGCGCAATTGCGCTAACTCTCGTTGAGAGTCTCTCACAATTAGGCCCATCTTTTCGATCGATTCTTTGAGATTACCGGCATGTTCGCCAATCCAAAATTGATTGCACACCCCCTGGGGTTTTTTGTATTTGGCACATTGGGAAACAAAATCCATACTTTGTTCTGTGCGATAGGTGGAGTTAGTGGGGGCTGAGGCCTGTGTGCTCTCTTGCAATGGTTCAAATGATTGGACAATCTCTTGGATGATATCCAAATTGTCTTCCAAAGAAAGTACTGAACTCTCGAATTCCAAGACGTAGAAATACTGGGTTTTGGGATCAAAAATCATCACCCAAAATGTCACCACATAGATTTCTTGAGTGCTATTGTATTCCACTTTGCTCATGGCTGCGAGGTGAAAGTAACGATCTGGAACCCAACCGTCTTTGAGTTCGAAGGCTTTTTGAATCGATTTTCCCGACAGTTCGGCCTTGACCAATATTTGAAATAAGGCATTGTTGCTGCTCGAATGCACACGGCTGTTCAGCTTGTAACGGGTATGCAAACGCAAATATTCTTTTCGCGTGAGGTTCCAGTCGATCAGTTCATAATAGCGGCCTTTGTTGGTGACGGTCCAACTTTGGGGAACGGTTAAGTAAAACCGGTCCAAAAATGCGCGATTGCCTGTGTTCTGTGCGAGTTGAAATGGGGCTTGGGGCAACTGTGGTTGGCTGTTTGCTACTGGAGCTCCCATGAGCAGCCCACAAGCCAGGGGCAGATAGAAAAGCCGGGCTGTTGTGAATTGTTTGTACATGGTGAAGGTCCTATTTCTTTCATCTTAGGGGGAGGGTATTTGGGGCGTCTCTTGCTTGGGCTCAGTTGAGATATTTGAGGGAGCGAATCACAGCTTCAAAATCTTGCTTGCTGATGCGCTCCAAATCTGTTGGGACATCCAGATCATGCAAATTGTAAAAATAATTCGCGGGCGTCACCAGGGCGTAACAACGCCCATGCCTGAGAATGGCCTGGGTGACATAGGCATTTTGGTACTCCACCGTCACCAGCCCAATACGCCCGAGCACCGGATTGGGGATATAGGCCTGGGTGCCAGAGTGCAGCCAAGAGGACGCGCCATTGCTATAGGGGCCGCAATAAGACATATTCCCTGAAACCATGGCAAAAGATTTATGGGTCACTTGGTCATAATAGACAATCTGGTAAGTGGGAAAATCCGAATCATGATACGTTTGACTAATAAAATACCAATAATTCTGACCGGGCAAAGCGGCGGGAATAATCACTGGGATGTCTAACGCTTTTAAGTTTGAAATTTGCTGATTGGTTAAAAATCCCCTTTTGACTTCTAATTCAGCGCGCTTGTCCAGAATTTGCTGCCAGTCTTTAAGTTTTTGTCGTGCCCGATTGTAATCGGGATGATCGGAAGGCCAATAGGCAAATAAAGTACTTAACTCCTGATAGGCGGTTTTTACATCCCCGTTGGCAGCCAAATTGTAATTGTCTTTATAGGCTTTGGAGAGCATTGAACGAAACCAGAGGACTTTTTTTTCTTGCACCTTTATATACTCGGGATCCGTCTCCTGCCATTCGTATTCCATGAGTTTTTCGAGTGCTTCACTAAAATTCTGCTCCACAGCCAGGGCATACGCCTGATTAAACAGGTCTTGCCGGTATTTGGACGCTACGGTTCGCTGGGTTTCTGCCAATTCTTGAGCGGCCACCTCGGCCTCGCGCTTTTCTCTCGCAAGGCGGGCCGTGTTTGCCGCCCTTTGAAGCTCTGGCAAACGGGCTGCCAATTCCGCCTTTTTTTCTGGCCAGGCGATGATATATTCACTATCTAAAACTTTTTCTAAAGCTGGGAGGGTTATTTCTGGATTCTCGCGCAGGACGGCTTCCGCATAGGCCTCGAGTAATTCATCCAAAAGCGATAATTTCCAGCTTTTTATTTTTTCGGAATCAATCTTGGCGCGTTGCAACTCATCCTCAGTGAGCAGGGCTACACGATCCAGGGCTGAAGCCAGATTGTTTGCTTTTAAATCTTCAAAAACAGGGAGTATGGCCTTCAGCTCCGCTTGGTTTTTTTTAAGGGGCGCAGTTAAATTTTCAATTTCGTTTAAGCGACTGGTTCGGCTCAGATCGACCGCGCCATCATGGCCTGCGACCACAGTACTGGGCACAAATCCCAAAACCGCGTAGGCAATTGTGCTGCCCCAAAAGAGGTTATAGCTGGATTGGAGCGTTTGTGGATCGATAAATTGGCTTAAATAGGGGATGTTGCCAAAGCGGTCTTGATACACAACAAAACCGCTTACGAGCATTGCCAACCCAGCCAGTACCTGTAGCCCCGTCGTCCAACGCAACCAAGCGGGGTTTTGTTCGTCGTAGCTCATCACCATAGGGGCAAAGAGGGGCAAAGCCAAACCATAGACGGTCGACCAAGTGACATTTTCCCCTTTGGTACTGTAGCCCCAGAACAAATTTTGCGTACTCTCCAGCTTGTTTTTTTCACTTTCTAGCTGTTCGAGTTGTGTGTGAGTCGTGGTCCACTGCGATTTGAGTTCTAAATATTCTTGATGGATGCTCGCCTGGGCATCTTGATTGAGCGCCGCCCAGACTGGCAGCGTATTGAATTGCAGCATGAAGCCCGTGAGCAAGGAACAAAGAACAAATGGTTTAGGCATATCTCATCTTGTCCGTGTAAATTTTGAGCATTTGTTGTCGGTCACATCCAGCTGAGGGTCGATTATGAACTCTTTAAATATAAACCATTGGTTGTTCGTTGACAAATGGTTGTTATAATTGTTAAGTTTTTAAATTAGCTCAGAAACGGCCTAACGAGATTGGCCACTGGGTGTTATGCTCAGTGTAAAGGGCGGTTTCGGATGGAGGTGTCAGAATGGTGCGAAGGGAAATCGGGTGCCTGCTAAATACCCTTGAGGACAGCAACGTTAAAGGGCCTTGAAATAATTATTTAATGACGAGTATGCACTGTACTTTATTGAAATGCCTAAATTTCAGCACAGCATTCTTGAGCAAGCCTTTGAAATCGCTGAATTGGCGCAACTGGTTGAGGTTTGTTTTGGGGTAGAGGTCTTCTTTTGAAGAATGCTCTGTAAACTTACAGGTCCTGTTCAGGATGATTCCATCAACGATCATCTCAACAAGCCTTTTTTTAGTCCGAGGCAGTGGTCACTTTCCCAATTTTTTGATCTCTTTTACGGAAAGCCCGGTATAATTGCTGATCCTGTCCAGAGAGATTCCATCATTTAGCATTTGACGAGCCATTTCGCGTGTCTTCTGATTCATTTCACGCATTACTTTCTGTTCGCCTTCAGCTTTGCCTTCCAGCTTGCTTTTCTGCCGGAGTTGCTCCACATCATCCTTGACGATTTCGAGCATTGTTTTGTGCAGTTCCTGTCTTTCGGTCGCTAAGCTCATTTGGTCCAGAACCTCCTTGGCATCGAGTGGGTGAATCAAGTCCATTGCGGTCAGGAATGCCTGAACCCACTCTGGTCTCTTTTCTGATTCTAACACAGCACGGAAGACCTTTTGAACGGGTTTTCCTGACTTGATGAAGATCTTCAAAGCGCTGTAAGGCAGCTCAAACGGCAGGCGATTGTAGGCCACCACAAACAATGGAAAGAGTGCCTTTCCTGCCCAGAAACCTGGCAAGATTTCTTTCAGCGTTATTTGATAGTGTTTCAGGGACGCTTTGAGCTGTTTATTAAGGTCAGGGACGATCATCCAAGAAGCAAGCTGAGTCCCATAGCCGATTTTTTCTTTGGCCCGGTAATGCAGGGTATAGGCCAGCAATATTTCAAAGTCGCCAAAGCGAATATCATCATTGATTGACTTGAACTCCACGAGATTCTGAGCGCAGAAATGTTGCCAGATAGGATATTGCTGCCATTCGCCAGAAAGATCTTCAGGGCTTACGATAACAAGATCCGCCTCAAGGGGGAGATCGCCCAGTTTGTGATCTCGGATGACCTTCAATCCCAACGTTTTGAGGGTGTCCACCATCAGCTGTTTAAAGGCTGGATCCCAGGGTATGCGTTCTGGCTCTTCGGAGGGTTGCTTTATCATTTAGGCAGTTTAGCAATTCAAAGAACGTAAAGCAAAATAAAAAGATCGTGCCCCAAGTGCATCTGATTTTTGTGGCAAAGTACCCAACAAAAACGACAAATAACTCAAATGAACAATACCCAATTTCCTGCCCTTTTTTGCTGGTCAGTTTTTTGTTGCTGGGCTTTCTGAAGAAGAAATCTCACATCTCTCAATTGGCAGGTTGTAAGTAGGGGGAGGTTCTTCACCCTATCTGCTCTCAAACTCCTTGCTACAACAAGGGGCCCGTCACCGAATTTACCAAAGCTTGCGCAGATAGGCATCTTTCACCCCCAATGATATCGCTTTTTTTCGACAGCCCTCAGCTTTTGCGGGGGAAAGAAAGCCTCCAGAGGCAACTATCCAATAGCCTGGGCGCAATGCTTTTAATTGGCTGGAATTGAGCACTTCAGACATACAGCCCTTTTGATAGAGGGCGTATTTTAACTCTTGAAAATAGCCTGGAGGAGAATCCGACTGTTGAACTGAAGCATTGGCTGAAATCACAATCCACACATGTGCAGGCCGAGACAGCAGACGGTAATTCAATAATTGCCCGGCTTGGTGGGTGATTTCAACGCTGCTGCCGATATCCACAATCGAAGGATGACGCATTTGCCTGTCTTGGTATTCTGGCGGCAAGCCATCTGTGGAGGGCCCCATGGTAAAGCGCAGTGTCTTTGCTCCGGTCTGCACAGCCAGCACAATCGAATCATTGCCCACTTCGACCTGGGTTACAACCCCTCTGATTTTAGCTATTTGCACCTGATGGGCCTTTGCACTGAGCGTAACTGGAACGGGTAAACCCATGCCACAGAGCAAGCTGCTGATCAACAGAATGCGTTGAAACGGGACTTTTTTAAACTTTGTTTTCATGTGCGATTCACTTTCCATTGGCCGCCTTTGGCTGGACCGATGCGTTCCAGGCGTCCCGCTTGCTTCAATCGGTTGAGCTGCCTGTTCTGCGGTTGTGATTTGGGGAAATTCTGAAACCAAACTCAAAATTTTCTCCCTAGTTTTCTCCCTAGTTTTCTCCCTGGTTTTCTCCCTAGTTTTTTCCAAGGGTGCTTCAACGCTGGGAGTATGGGTCAGACATTTTAAGGTGATCACTGCGCCATCATTTTCGTATTCGGGTTGGGGTAAGCCGTCAGATACACAAGCCGCAATCATTTTTTCCGATGATGAGTGTGCCGCCTTGGGCATTGGCAAAGCCACAAATCCATTTGAAATACCCATCACGCCAGGATTCTTTCCATTCGGTATTTTGATTTTCAGAAGCAGACATTTTATGCATTTTTTCCTTGGTTGGGAATCTTCCACCAGATGCTGGTTGGGCCTGGTTTTCTCAAGCAGCTGGGTTGTGGTTTTAACCCTGTGTTATCAGCTAGCTCATCATTAGGCCACCTCTCTGTGTAAGAAGTAGTGAGGTATAGGCGGTTTATGATCGCCATACATGTACCCAAAGGGCATCAAAACATCTGACCTCATTTCATAGATTGTGCAAGAGCTATGAGCCTGATTCCGTTTGTGTTCCCAGGCCATGAATGTCAACAAACCAGCTACATAAAAACGGATCAAAGCGTCTTCGCTTCTGAGTTGACAGTAATCCCAGTGACAGCATTGCTTCAGAATTTTAAAGACTTCCTCGATCACTGCTCGCTTCTGATACCATTTCAAAATCTCTTCAGCTGTTTTACTGACTCGATTACAAAGATAAAATTTATCTGCTCGCCTGACTGCTCGAACTTTTAAGCCACAATTAAGATGGCCAGGATCATTCCAGAGCTTCAGTCGTTGGCGATAGCCTTACGAATGAAGACAGCATTGCTACCTTGACGCTTAAATTGCCAGATTCGCTTTGATTCAAAGAGGATTGTTTTGACCTTTACCCAAAAAAGTGGAGACCCCAGAAAAGGGTGATCGCTTAAAATGGAAGTAAAGGAGATGGAAACTATGAACCGCCGAGAATATACCAAGGAATTTAAGCAAGAAGCTGTTG
>JBIKWL010000085.1:0-23567 GCA_044356335.1 Candidatus Sericytochromatia bacterium | reverse complement strand
GGGTTGGCGCTCGGGATCGACAAATTCAACTTTGAGTTTGCCATTGGCCTGGTCGCGGTAGCTTTCGAGTAAATTGATCATCTCTTGGCGCATGGAATTGGTGACTTTGTAAAAGGCTGTCACTTTGACGGGCTCTTTGAGATTTTTTAAAATTCGTGTGGTCTGAGCCGAGAGGGTAAAACTTTTGTTCTCGGTCAGATCCCAGCGCAGTGGGTGGCGCATACCGAGATAATTCAGCAAAGCGACAATGCCAATAAAACTCAGGCTGAGAATCACCGCTTGGCTGCCAAAACGGGCCTGACGGCTCTGAGAAAAACCGTAGATAGCTTGGCGGCGCGCCGTGATCAGTCCCGCTGTGCCGATGCCGAGCAAAATACCGCCCAAGACCCGCATCAGTTCTGCCAGGTTTTGCAGGTCTTTAAAATTGTTTACGCCGACTCCGCCTGCCAAGATCAACAGGCCCAGCACGCCAATAATCAGGCTTAGGCGGGTGAGTGAATTTGATTGAGATGATGTGTTTGACATAGCTGTTCCTCCTATCTCCAGCGCCGGGTTTCCAATGAACGCACCGTTACAAACAGCAGAATGCCAATCACACTGAAATAATAAATCAGGTCACTGCTGTTGAGCACGCCTTTGGAAAAGCTTTCAAAATGGGTATTTAATGAGAGATAACTCATCACCGCTCCGAGTTCTGCACCTACCAGACTGCCAGATGCCCCCAAAAACCAGAGCAACAAAGAAATCGAGAACGAAGAGACGGCTGCCACAATCTGGTTTTGGGTCCAGGTGGAGGTCAACATGCCAATCGCCAAAAAGGCGCAGCCCATTAAAAACATGCCCAGATAGCCTGTCAGTATCGGCATCAGATCGGGTTTGCCCAAGACCAGCAATAAAATCGGGAAGTGGGCTGTGGTCAGCAACATGATCAAGAGCAGCAGGGCTGTGGCCAAGAATTTGCCGAGTACAATGCCCGCGTCGCTGATCGGAGAGGTCATCAGCAACTCCAAGGTTTTGTTCTTTTGTTCTTCGGCAAAGAGCCGCATCGAAAAGAGGGGGGTGATCAGCAGCAAGATCACCGACATATTGCCAAAGAGGTAGCGCATCATGCCTGCGTCTTTGCCATAGGCCAAAATCATGGCGAAAAAATAGCCAGAAATCAACAGAAACATGGCTGTGACCACATAGGCAATTGGCGAGGCAAAATAGGCTTTGAGTTCTTTTAAAGAAATTGCCCAAATCTGTGCCATTAGTCTGCTCCTCCTTCTTTGGTGACCAATTGAATAAAAACATCTTCGAGACTGCCTGAAGCGGTTTGTAAGGTCATCAAATCCCAGTCTTGTGCGACGATGCTGCGCGCCAATTGGGCTTGAATACCCACTTTGCGGCTCTGCATATGAAAACTGTGCAAATCTGCGTCGCTGCTTTCATACATGCAGTTTTCAATCTCGGGCAGGGCTTTAAGCAGCGTGGCGATCTCACTTTGGGGGCCACGCACTTGCAGCCGAATTTGTTGTAAACCAGCACTGCGGGCAATCAGATTGGCAGGCGTGTCTTCGGCCAAAATTTTGCCTTTGTTGATAATCACGACCCGGTCGCAGGTCATTTGCACCTCTGGCAAAATATGCGTGCTCAGAATCAACGTGTGCTGACCACCCAGGCCTTTGATCAGTTTGCGGGTTTCTTGAATTTGTTTGGGGTCGAGGCCGATGGTGGGTTCATCGAGAATGATCACTTCGGGATTGTGGATAATCGCCTGGGCCAGCCCAACCCGTTGGCGGTAGCCTTTGGAGAGTTTTCCGGGAGATTTTTTTAAGACATCGCCAATCCAGCAAGACTCAGCGACTTCTGCAATGCGTCTTTTTCGTTCATTGGCCGATTTGATGCCTTTGAGTCGGGCGACAAAGTCCAGATAACTTTGTACGGTCAACTCGGGGTAGAGCGGAGGTGTTTCGGGCAAATAGCCAATCTTTTGGCGCACCAACATTGATTGGCTGACTGTGTCACAGCCCGCAACGGCAATGCTGCCTTCGCTGGGCGCCATAAAGCCGGTAATCATGCGCATGGTGGTGGTTTTGCCGGCCCCGTTGGGGCCCAAAAAGCCGAGAATGGTTCCTTTCGGAACAGAAAAACTCAGGTTATCTACGGCTTTTTGATGATGGGAATAATACTTCGAGACCTGTTTAACTTCAATCATCGCTGCTGTTTACACCTGCTTGTGTTGTTTAATCAAAATCAACAACTTTTGATTCCCTAACGTGACACTCCCAATCCCGTAAACAGGATGGGCTTCTAAGCAACTTCTGAGCGATGACCCGTCTCTTGCGAGACCCCACAAGTGGGCGGCTGATGCTCAGACTTCCTCAGACAACTCTGCTGTCCTGTCTCGTAATGCTCCTGTTGTCGCAAACGATTCAGGCAACTTTGGCCCGTGTCCAGGCTACTACTACGTCTCTGGCTGAGATAGCCGGGTCGTAGATACGTGATTTTCTGGGGGAACCCTATCTTTGAATTGAAAGCAATGGGGTGCATGTTGACGCTGCCAACCACATCTCTGTGACCGGAAAATCCACATTTGCGACATATCCATTGCCTGCCCTTGGGCTTTTGACGATACGAACATTCTGGACACTGGCTTGAAGTTCCCCTTTCAGAACCCGTGAAACATTGAATGCCCGCTTTTTTCGACTTCTCTTTGAGATACTGGATGTCCTTTCCATATTCCCAATTCGACATCCGTTGATTGTGTTTTCTACCTGACTTCTTTTCCCTGACACCATGCGGATTACCCACGAACAGGCTCCCGACTTGCTGTTCGACGCAGAAGTTGATAACTTTGCGTGTACCCTTGTGTCGCAAATCTCGGATGCGCTGCTGATACCGTTTGCTTATTTTCCGTCTGGCCTTTTGTAGCTTGCGGTAACGAGTGGAGCCTTTTTTACAACGACTGCGCTTATGGGCGATTTCTCCCAAGGCTTTTGACCTTTGGCGCTTCAAAGTACGAATTCCCCGACCAGAAACCACAATGGCCTGACCTGAATCGGTACTCACTGCGGCTTGGTGGATTTCTCCCAGGTCTACACAGGCTTTGCGGATTCCTGGTGACTCCTGAGCATCGTCCACGTGATAGGTGACATGAAGCTCATAGCCATCATTAAAGACCAGTTTGCAAGCCCCGGCACCCTCTGGCAATTTGAGATTCAGAACCAGATTTTCTCTGCCTCTGCCCATCGGTAAAATGACCCGATTCTCTGTGACTTTGACCGCCTGAGCAGGCCACATCAGGGTATAGGTGTGTTTGGTTTTGTAAGGGTAGCGAATTTTGACCCCAGATTTACGCAGTTTGCGGGTGGTATCAATATTTTGGAGAAACATGTGGCAAATCATCTGCACACTTTGGCTGTGCATTGCATAGTGTCCTTTTGTGGCCTGCTGTAAATCTGTGCGATTGGGCCAAATTTGGCCTGTAGGCGTACTGAGCGCGGTCGAAGTACGTGCCTCAAGATGAATATCCCTGCATTGATTCCAGACTTTACCTGCTTCCAGACGAGCTGACCAGATTTGCTCATGCTGAAAGTGAGTGAGCTGTTTTAGCACGAAAAATTTTACGCATTCCATAATGCTCTATGATACCATACGCGGGGATACACCTTGAGTTTTCTTTGGGTTTCCAACATTGAATTCCAAGGTAACTCAACGCAAAAGTTTCTTATGACAGCTCACAGAACTGTCGCTCTTTTCATCCCTACCCCCTCTTTAAGTTAGTCCCATGCACACCTGTGTATTCCTGCAAATTCTCTCTGCAGAGGCCCGAGAAGAATGCAAGATTGTGCATTAATCGAATATGATAACAAACCCTTTTTCTGATGACAATAGGATTGAACTGGATGTTAAACTGAGTACATGAAAATCACTTCCCCGCTTCTGGTTCTCTTTATTACCGCTGTTTTTCTCTTCCTGGCGGCGACCAATATTCAGGGCGGGTGGCTCTATGTTCTCGATGCCTTGCTCTGGAGTGCTGTGCTACTGGCTTTTGTGGTGCCTTTCTTGCAATTGCGGCGTTTAACGGTCCGGCGTCAATTGCCCGATGCGCCTTTGGTCGGGGTTCCTCAGACCTTGCTTCTCAGCCTTGAAAACGGCAGCCGTTTGCCTGTGATGTTTCTCAATCTGGAAGAGTTGCCGGTTTTTTCGCTGCGCCAAAATCAAACCCTCACGCTGAACGCCGACAAACATTTTTCACTTTGGACAGCCGCAGGCCACAAGGCCGAGTTTAAGACACACTTTACGCCCGAAGTGGCGGGAGTATATGTGTTTAAAGGCTTTCAAGTCGGTTCCTTTGGGCCTTTGGGATTGATGGGCGTGTATTGGAAGCAGCAGGTGCCCGCTGCCTGGGTGGTCTACCCTCTACCGCCAGATTCCGGACTCAACATTCTGCCTGAGGGGCTGATTCAGCAGGTTCAGCAGGCCCGGCGTCGCAGCCATCTCTCAGAAGACATTTCCCATTTTCGCGAGTACCAAAAGGGGGATTCGCGCAATACGATTCATTGGAAAAACACCGCACGGCAGGCCCGTCTGATTGTCGCAGAGGCCCGCGAAGAGCCTTTTCAGCAAGCCCAGGTGATTTTTGATGCGGCCAAAACCTCTGAGCTTAAAGCCTTTAATGCCCTGCTGCGCACGGCTGAAGCGGTTTGTCAGGGGCTCTTGGCCCAGCAAATGGAGGTGGCCTGTTGGGCGCCCAATGCCGATCCCGAATTTTGGCAGCCTTACCAGATCGCTCCTCCGCTGCGTCAACTGGCGGGCGTGCGTCAGTGGGAAGGCCTTCAATATTGGTTGGCCACCTTGGCCCCTGATGCTTTGCTGCCCCTGGAACAGAGTTTGCTTGCTTCAGGCCCCCAGGCTGAAAATGCCGTGGTAATACTGATCTCGCCGACTTTTCCCTCTGCCGCCAGTCTGCGTCATTTGCTGATGCACCAGAGCAGTGGTTCCTCGCTTTTGGTCTATACGTTCGAAACCCGCCCGCAGGTGCCCGACGAATGGGCGGGTCAGGTGGTGGTGAAAGTGATTGAAGGGGCCTGAAGCCCTTTTTAGAACACATAGAACAAAACCCCCGGCGTTTAAACCGGGGGTTTCTATTTTGAGGGAAAACGCTTAGCTGGCGGATTCCACAGGCTCTTTTTCGGGCTCTGCGTCCACTTTTCCAGTTTCAGTTGTTTCTTCAGCCGGTTCAAAGTAGATGGAGCTGTCTTCGCGGGCCTTGAGCACCAAAGGTGTATTCAAAGGAATGCGACCGAGCAAAAGATCTTCGGAGAGCGGATCTTCGATCCGTTTGGAGATCGTGCGGCGCAGCGGACGGGCACCTGACTTTTCGTCATAGCCCTCTTTGCCCAGCATGTCCTTGACGCTGACGTCAAAGGTCATTTGGATATCCGCTTCTTTCAGACGCTCTTTGACATCCACGAGCATGATATCGACAATCTCGCGGATTTCCTCTTTTTTGAGCGGGTGGAAAACGATGATTTCGTTGACGCGGTTGAGGAACTCAGGGCGGAAACTCTGCTTGAGTTCGTCGAGTACACGTTCGCGAATGCGCTCATAGCGGTTTTCATCGCTGGTGCCACTGCCTGTATTAAAGCCCAGACCGCCGCCGCCTTTTTCAATCGCGCGGGCGCCGATATTGCTGGTCAGAATCAAAATGGTGTTTTTGAAGTCGACTACGCGGCCTTTGGAGTCGCTCAGACGGCCATCTTCCATGATCTGCAACAAAACGTTGAAGGTATCTGGGTGGGCCTTCTCAATCTCGTCAAAGAGAATGACCGAATAGGGCTTGCGGCGCACCATCTCAGTCAGCTGGCCACCTTCTTGGAAACCAACATAACCTGGGGGGGAGCCAATCAATTTGGAGACAGAGTGGCGCTCCATATATTCGGACATATCCACCCGAATCAGGGCTTCTTCTGAGCCGAAGTAAAAGGAGGCCAGAACCTTCGCCAGTTCGGTTTTACCGACACCGCTGGGGCCCGAGAAAATAAACGCACCGATCGGACGTTTGGGGTTTTTCAGGCCGGCACGGGTACGGCGAATGGCTTTTGAAATGGCGGTGACTGCTTCGTGCTGACCAATGATCCGCTCGTGCAAGACATCTTCCATTTTTAAGAGGCGTTCGGTTTCTCCTTCGGTCAGTTTGGAGACGGGAATTTTGGTCCAGCCAGCCACAACCTCAGCGATATTGTCTTCATCGACAATCAATTGCTGGGCTTGGCCTTTTTTCTCTTTCCATTCCAGGGTCATTTCCCGGATCTGATCGCGAATGGTTTGCTCTTGATCGCGCAGATTGCCTGCGAGTTCAAAACTTTGGTCGCGAATCGCCTCTTCTTTTTTCTTGCTGACTTCTTTGAGCTCTTTTTCGAGGTCTTTGGCTTCTGGCGGCAGCATTGAATTGCGCAGGCGCACTTTCGAGGCTGCTTCATCCATCAGGTCAATCGCCTTATCGGGCAGGAAGCGGTCGGATATATAGCGGTCAGCCAAACGGGCTGCGGCCACCAGTGCTTCATCGGCAATCTTCAGCTTGTGATAGCTTTCATAGCGATCGCGCAGTCCCCACAAAATCGAGATGGTATCTTCGACCGAGGGCTGATCCACAATAATCGGCTGAAAACGGCGCTCCAAGGCAGCATCGCGCTCGATATGTTTGCGGTATTCATCCAAAGTGGTGGCGCCAATGCACTGCAATTCTCCACGGGCCAGGGCCGGTTTGAGAATATTGGCGGCATCGACGGCACCTTCTGCCGCACCAGCGCCAATCAGGGTGTGCATTTCGTCGATCACGAGAATGATATTTCCGGCGTTGCGGATTTCTTCCATGATTTTTTTCAGACGCTCTTCAAATTCGCCGCGGTATTTTGTACCTGCAACCAAAGAGCCAATGTCCAACATCACGACACGTTTATCCGTCAGGATATCGGGCACGGTGCCTGAGGTAATCATCTGGGCCAGACCTTCGGCAATCGCGGTTTTGCCCACACCGGGCTCACCGATCAAGACCGGGTTATTCTTGGTTCGTCGGCCCAGAATTTCGATCACACGCTGGATTTCTTTTTCGCGCCCAATCACCGGATCGAGGCGGTTGTCCTCGGCCTGTTGGGTGAGATTGGTACCAAATTCATCCAGTGTCGGGGTTTTGCTGCGGGTGGTTGTGGTCGTGGTCGTTGTGGTCTCTCCCAACATGCGAATCACAGTGGAACGCACACGGGCCAACTCTACACCGACATTTTCCAGTACCCTTACAGCCACGCCTTCGCCTTCACGGATCAGCCCCAATAAAAGGTGCTCCGTACCGATATAGTTGTGGCCGAGTTGGCGGGCTTCATCCCAAGAAAGCTCCAGGACGCGTTTGGCACGGGGGGTAAACGGGATTTCTACAGCGACAAATCCGGAGCCCCGGCCAATAATCTTCTCGACTTCCACGCGGGCATCGCGCAAAGTCACTCCCAGGCTTTTGAGCGTTTTAGCTGCAATGCCAGTACCCTCACCGATCAGTCCCAAGAGAATCTGCTCAGTGCCTACAAAATTATGACCCAGCCGGCGTGCCTCTTCTTGAGCCAGCATGATCACCTTGATGGCTTTTTCGGTAAACCGCTCGAACATTTTTTGCTCCTTGCGTTTGTCTCTGTAAGCGCAAAATATGCGCCTCTCGTCTTTAAACCTATTCTATACCATACTTGCCCTATCTGATACTACATCCCGTCACAGCCGGAATGATTACAGGCCCGAAGCAAGTAAAAAAACGAGCCAAGCAAAAGACCCGGCCAATCGACCGGGTCTGATCTTATCAAAGGAAAACCTTATTTTTTGGCTTCGGGATTGGTCAACGCAAAGGCCACGAGGTTTTCAAAATCGGTGCGGCGCAGGTAGGTCAGCTTTTTGCTGCTGTACCAGGGCTTGCTCAAGTAGAGATCAAAATTGGCGGCCACACCAGGCAAACGGGAGGCAGAGGCTTCTTCTTTGAAGATTTTGCCATCGTTATTGACGTCGAGTTGGTCAAACAGGAAGCTGGCGGTAGCAGTGATTTGCATGACGTCCATGACTTTGCCGAAAATGCCGGGAGACATTTCACTGGCAGTCAAACGGCCATCTTTATTATCATCAAAACGGCGGAAATGTTGGAATTCAAGCGGGGTTTGCACAGGGAATTCATCAGGAGTGATAAATTTGTCGGCATTTTTATCTTTGGCAGTAAATGCCGCTTCCACAGATTTTTTAATCTCTTTGTTGATGCCCAGAATCGATTGGGCTTGTAATTGGGCTGCTTGAGTTTGGGGTGCCGCGAGGGGGGTAGATGCAAGGGGCAGATTTCCGGCAGTGCCACAAGCGCTCAAAGCACTCAAAACCACGGAAGCAGAGAGAAAAGCGATTACTTTATTCATAACTGACAAACACCTCATAATGACCATTTAGTCTGAAATTTAACTTCTTGATCATGTATCGGGGATTTTTAACTTGAACTTGCTAAAAAATAAGCCAATGTTAACCTTAATTTAATCATTAGATAACCACAATTATTTTAACCAGTTAAAACCTTCGATGGCCTCTAGCAACGCCAGGTCTTTGCCCGTTACCTGATTGCCTGCATCATGGGTAGTTAAACGGATTTCCACAGTCTGATAGACATTTTTGAGTTCCGGGTGGTGATTCAGGGCTTCGGCTTCAAAACTCAGCCTCACGATAAAACTAATGGCTTCGCGAAAGTTTTGAAATTGAAAGCGTTTAGAAAAGGCCTGATTCTCGTAACTCCAACCGGGAAATTGGCTTAGGGCAGTCTGAATTTGTGTTTCTGTCAGGGGTGAGTTCATTTGATAACCTCTTTTGTTTTTGTAGCTTGTTACTTGAGAGTGCGCTGTTGCCGTTACTGCGGGGGCCAAACCTGCATTAACAGGGGCCATCCCAAATGCCAGAGCAGATCCAAAGATACCAAAAATGATTAGACCCATTGGAAACGCTCCCAAGGGCATAAATAATAGAAGCAACAATGTAATCAGTAATGTACCCATATCTGGGATTGTCGACATTCCTCTTTTGTCCTTTATTTTTAATGCAGTTTTCCGCCAGCGGGGACATAAAACACAGGCTCAAACAACTGGGGGCGCGTGCGCAAAAGCGTGTGTGCCTGATCGAGACTATACCCCTGTTCCAAAAGCGTCAGGCGCTCTGCGCTGGCCTCCATTGAATAGGGATAAAAGGCCGAGCCAAAGCTGATTTTTTGTACTTGGGCATATTTGGCGGAGTCCTGTAATTCTTTGACCACTGTGGGCAGGAGTTTTTCAAAGAAATTGCGGGCCACGGGATCTTTGCCTGTCACTTTGCTGTTGAGATAGACATCGGCATTGTATTTGGGCAATTCACGCAGATTTTTTTGCTGTTCGGGAAAAACCCGGGTGGGATTGTCATCGATCAAAACAACGTGTTTTAAACTTTCATCGATCATGCGCAAATCTTTCGAAAGCTTGACGGATTTATTGTCTCTGACCAGATGATTGCGGCTAAAGACCCCTTTGAGAAAGGATTTAAAAGGCTTGCCACCGATGTTTAATTTACCAATCAAATCATGGGAGGCTCGATCCTCTTTGGCGGTAAAGACCAAAACCCCTTGGCAGCCTGGAATTTTGCTGATCTCCAGCAGGGCCTTTTCCCAGCCGGGGGTCATGGAGACATAATCGGGGCTGAGCAGGGGGGGGCGCAGGATACTGTCGAGTTCTAGACCCTTGACATCGTAATAGGCTTGGCCTTTTTCACCACTTTGATACCAGTGCACCAGCAGGGTTTCGTCCATGTCAAAAACCGCATAAAATTCGTGCTCTTTGAGTGGCTTGGGCACAAATCCACTTTCAAAGTATTTGTCTTTTTTGACTTTCTCGATGGCTTGTTGCAGTGCCTGCAAGACCATGGCGTCGTGATTTTGGAACAGCGACGCGCCCTGATCTGCTTTTTCTGCAGCCAGATAGTCCGGATTTTGATCGAGCAGATCTTTCATCTGGTTTTGAATTTCAATCGCTTCCAGGCGGGAGTATCCCTCTTTGAGCATGACTGGGATATTCAAATGTCCACGGGTGAAGCCCTCTTTGTACCAATCGGGCATGGGGGTCAAAATATATTTTCCCAGGTCGCGATTGGCAGTTTCTGCTTCAACCTGGAAGGCGGGAAGTGTAGCCAATAGGAGAGTGAGAGCTAAAAGCTGTTTGAATTTTTTCATGGCGGCCTGCTTTGCGATTTGATCTCTTCAGCTGTCTCAGAATAACAAATCTGCCGCCTAAATGTCATTCTGAAGGGGAAATGGCGGGGTTGAAACATGACAAAATTAGGCTTGGGTGTATTTGTATTGTAAAAATTTTGTAAAAAGTTTGAGATTTGTGAAGATCAGAGCTTGAATTATCACAATAAAGTGACTACACTGAGGATTGTATTGTCAGCAGCTAAATTGCTTGCTGCTTTGTTCTTATCCCTTTTTTGATTTGCTTCTTGTGCCTTTGGGCTTTTGCTTTTGGGTTTTGCTCTTTGGGTTTTGCTCTTGAGCTTAAAAGTGAGTCGCAAAATGTGGATTGTTTGAACAGGGCTGTCAAGCGAAAGAAGTTAGATTTCTAACTTCTTTTTTTATTTTTTGGTCACGTTGATTGAGACATTGATGCCAGATACATCAATCTCCTGCGACGCTAAGGTTAAACTCCATTTAAATTTCATTCAGATCTGGGTTGACAAAATCTATAATTTTGCCAGTGAGGTGGATGATTATTATGAGTTTTGTGAATAACAGTTCTTCAACCGGAATTAATTTTATTGGCAGTACCACCGAGTCTGCCCGGATCGGCAAACCCGCTCCAACTGCTGCCGCCCCTAATTCACCTATTGCTGCGCCCGTTTCAGATCAAATCGCTCAGAGTGCCGGGGCCCAGGGGCAGGCCAAGCCTGTCAATTTCCTCGATGAATCCCCTCAACTATTGCAGTTTCGCCAGCTTTTGTCTTCGGGTAAGTTTGACGATTTGGAAGCCCTGATCGGCAGCATGAGTGTGACAGACCTGCAAAAATTACAGATCTCGATTCAAGACATTGCCAAAATTGCCGAGGGCTTGGGCAAAGGCAGTTTAACTGCGGCACTGCCCCTGGTGGGCTCGTATACAGATAGCGAACAGGCGGCTGTCAAACGCCTGATTAACAGCTCAAGTCATTTATCTGTGAATCAGCGGATTTTTCTCTTAAAAGACAATATCGGTCCTGGTGCTGTGCTGGAATTTGTGCAAAAAGCCCGACCCGAAGAATTAAAACAACTCTCTTCAGCCAATCGCCACATGGCACTGAGTGTCTTGGATCCTGGCAGTTCGATCTGGGGCACTGTCTCCGGGGCCGCAACAGAAGCGATTACCCGCCGTTATCAGGGCCAAAAACGCCCCGAAGATCAGTTGGCGGGTCAAATTTTACATTCGGCCAAAAATGAAACCGAATTGCGGGCCCTCTTGGCGCAACTCAATCAGTTCAGTCGCGATGATGCGGTCTATCACTACGTCACTTCGCTCTCACCCAAAGAGTTAAATGGCCTGTCCGATGAAATGAAAAAAGAATTGCTTCAGCATTTGGTCGACACGGGCATTCAATTGCCCTTGATTCATATCGACCTCAACAGCATTGCCAATCTTGACGAAACCTTAAAAATGACCTTTTCAGATCATGTCGGGGCAGCCCGATTGCTCTATCAGGCCCTCACACCCAAAGCCCAGCAAAGTGCCGAGGTCCAGCAAATTGTTGCCAAAAGTGATGAATTGGTCAAAGAGCTTTCACAATTGCAGGCTGCGATTGAAAAAGACAAACAATCTTCTACGCTGACACAGGCCAAAATTGATGCCTACCGGGTTCAGGCCCAGGCGCTTAAGCAGAAATTGGCTGGCAATCCCGAATTGCAGCAAAAAGCCCAGGCTTTGTTGGACACCCTCACAAGCCTGCAAAAAGATCTGCGTACAGCCGCCAGCAATCAGGTGGCTGTGGTTCAAGATTTTAGCCAAACCCGTGGTTCGATTCAGCGGGCCCAAGGGGCTGTCACAAAAGCCCAAAAAGCCTTAACGGAATTAAAAACATCTTTGCCCCAAGCCCAAGCGCGTTTGCAGGCCCAAGAGACAAAAATGCTGGCTCTTTATCAAGGACTTTTGCAGACCCGTCAAAAGTTTTCGGCAATGGAACCGCGTTATGCCCAGCTTTTGCAAGAGATGGAAGCAGCCCTGCAAAATCCCCGCACGCAGAAGGGCAAATTGGGCCAGTTGGAAAGCCTCAATCAACAACTCAAACAGATTGAGTCCCAATTGGGCACCCAAAATCAGGAGTCGCAGGCCATTATGACTGAGGTCAATGCCCTCAGTGAATCGCTGGAACAGGGTAAACAGACCTATAACCGTGAGGCCGATGCTTTGAATCAGGAGCGCAAAGCCTTGCAGGACAACCAGGCCAAATTGAAAGGCAGTCTGTCGACCTATACCACTCAGGTGGCAAAGCTGGAAACAGGCTTGGCTCAGGCCAAAAAACAAATGCAGGAATTAAAAGCGGCTGGAGCTCCTGACTCCGTCAGCGCTGATCTACAAAAAGAAATCAGCCAACTTGAAAAAGAAATCTCTACCCACCGCAGTACTTTGCAGGGAATTCAGAAAGACTATACCCAATATTTGGTGCCAGAAGCAGAAAAAATTGAAGCGGCAGCAGTCCAGCAGGCGACTGAGCGCGAAGCGCTTGAACCTGCCTTGCAGCAAGCAGAAAACAGTGCCGAAGCCAGTGGGGGTGTTTTGCGGGCCTTTGTGGATGTCTTTGATTATCTCAAGGACAAAGTCAGTCAAGTGGTGGCTCAGACCAAGTCGTTTGTGAGCGATTGGAGCAATCGTCTGAGTCAAGGCGGCACAATTTCCACTGCTGATATTCAGGCTTTTCGTTCGGGTTTTACTTCCAAAATGCAGGATTTAGAAGCCCAACTACAAGAAGCTCAGAAAACCGGTGCCCCCGAAGCCTTGCGGGTTGAGTTAGAAACACAGATAGCCACTTTGAAGTCTCTTAGCACGACGGTGGATCAGCTTGAGAAGAGCATCCAAAAAACCGATGCCCTGACTGAGACGGCCAACAAGACCTTGGGGCAGTTAGAAACCCAAAAAGCTGAGTTGGAAAGTGAATTAAAAGCAGCCAATGAAGTGATTGAGTTGTCTTCACTTTCGATCTCTGCTTATGAGCGTAAAATTGCTGAAATTCAGACAAAAATAGACTCTTTGCAGGGTGATCTGGGGCAGTATGACTCTCAAATTGCAGAGGTTTTGGCAAATATCGATAAAAGCCGCAGCGATGCAAAAAAAATGCAGGAGCTCTATGGCAAGGGTCAACTGGGTTCAACTGAATTGTCTCAGTTTTTAAAGGGCAATCAAACGTATCAAGCGGATTTGCAAGTGCGTTTAAATCAGCTTTACAAAGAGGTGGAGCGCGTCAGTGGGCAAATTGAAAACCAAGCGGAAACTTTGACGACTCAAACGCGCAGTTTGGCAGAGGAAAAGCGCAAAACAGATCTGGCTGTGAAACAGGCTGAGACCGTACGTAACAGTTTGCAAGCAGTTCAGGCCCAAAACAAGGAAGTCATTGCTCAGGTTAAACAGGAATTGCAAAATTTGCCTGCTCAAGCCCAGGACTTTCCGCCGATCAAAGAAAAGCTGACTCAAATCGACACCTTTGTAAAAAAATTGGACTCAAGCAATCAAGCTGCAGAAAGTCTTATTCAACAGATCAATCAGACGGTGCTTTCCACTTTGCCCTATAACCAAAAAGTCAAAGACGTCAATGCTGCACTGGAAACGCTCAGTTCCCGCACCCATGGCTTGCAGTCGAAAGAATTGGTGAATGTCTTGACCTCGTTGGATGCGGCCAATCGTAAAACAGTCGAAATCGAAGAAAAAGCCCGTTTGGCTCAAACTGAAGTGCGTGCTTTTGAAGCCCTTTTGAACAACCGTGAGCAGCCCCTCAAAATTGAGGAAGCCCGGGCCGAGGTGCGTCGCCTCATGCAACAAGAGGATTTGCGTGGGCCAGAATCCGAGTTCTTGAAAAAAATAGACGATGAGTTTTTGGCCCAGAGTCAATCCCGTACTGAAAAAGAAGCGGCTTTGGCGATTCATGAGGGCAAACGCACCACAAATGGCCAAACCTATGCGGCTGCCCAAGCGGCCAATGAGCTGACCCGAACCCAATTGGCTGAGTTGCAAAGCACGATTAGTGATGCAGAAACAGAATTGGACACCGGCAAAAAAGAAATGCTGGGGTTACAGAAGCAGCTTTTAGAAATGCGCAAATCGCTTGGCATTGACTCGGCTGAGTACCGGGCTTGTTTGGAGCGATATGAGGCTCTGATCAAAGATGGCAAGCCCTTGAGTCAGTCACAGGCTGCCGAGTTGGATGCGCTGGAGCAGAAACTTTCGCGATTGGAGTCTTTTAATGCCAATTCCAATGGACTCAAAGAGCGCCTGACCGGTTTGAATACCTTAAAGGCCCGTATCAATCAGCAGATCGAAACGCTCAAAGAAAAAACTGAGCGTTTGACAGCCATGCGCGATCGTTTGATTGCCAGTAATGCCGATTTACGGCTCTCCCGCGGTCAATTGGTGGCAAACAAAGTGCAATTGGAACAGGATCGGGCCAAACTCGTGACGCTTCTGGCTGAACTGGAAGCCAAACTCAAAGTGGGGCCAGTGAGTGCTGACTTACTTGAAATGCGCAATAAGCTCCGTGCTGAACTGCAAAAAACGGATCAATTGCTGCAGAAATACACGGCTGAATTGACCAAAACGGATGCAGATCTTAGCAATGGTGGAGTGTTAATTGCGCAAATAGATTTAACGCTCGAACAGGCCCGAACCATTCAAGAGGAATTGGCGATGTTGGTTTTCAATATGGATGATTTAATTCGCCAAGGGGAAGATTTATTGGCCGATTATCAGCAATTTGAAAAGGATATCCAGACCCTCAAGTCGGAAGTAGCAGAAAGCAAAACGGTCTTAGAAACAGAGCTTGCACCCACTCCGCGGTCTACTGCGCCCGCTTCTGTTGCTTCTGAGAGCGGCAAAGAAAGCAAAAGTTCCCCTTTTAATGCCATGCAAAAGTTCTTGGGGGATGGTCTCTCGGGCTTGATGCGGCAGCGCCAAGACGTGGATTCTGAAAGAGATCAGGCGTATCAAGCCAAACGTGAAAAAATGATCAAAGCCTTGGAACAGCAGGTCTCTGAATCGCGTCAGCTTGATCATGCCTGGAAAGCCAAAATCCAGGATCAGGCCGAATTGGAAAAAATCACCGATCAGATGATCCAATCGGCGTATAATGGACAGACAAATGTGTCAGGAATAAATATTGTGGGATTAATTGGAAAACAGGCACTTGAAAGTGCTGAACAGGTATGAAAGCACGCCGCTGGCTCATCGCTGGCTTGGTTCTTGCTGGTTTGGGAACACTTGGTTTTGTCGTGGCTCCGCGTCTCTTGATGCGTGCAGCTACTGAAAAACCTGTTGCGCAGTCGACGTTTGTGACGCGTCCAGCTGAGGCCCCCGACCTGCGCTCACAAATGAGTCAGGCATTGCAAAACAGCCAAACCAATACGACCACCAGTCAAACTGCGGTGTCTCCGACTGAATCGGGCCAAACACAGCCTGTTCCCGCTGCAGGTGGCACGACATCAGGCAGTATCACGACCTCAACCCAAGCCTCTAATCCCGAACAACCCGGCTCAGATGCCGTGATCGCAGCGACACAACCGCCCACCACTTCAGATTCAAATGTGGTGAGCCAAAGTCAGGGGGCTGGGCAACCTCCCCCTGCCCAGCAGACCCAGTCGGCAGGGACCACCCAGCCAGGCCAATTTCAGCTCCAAATTCGCGAGAATGAAATTGCCAGTATGATTTACAATGGCCTCTATAATGGCACGGCACCTGAATACCGCCCCTCGATTCAGGGGGTTTCGGTGCAACTTCAAGGAGGGAAAGGGCGCGTTACTGTTGCTCTGGTGCCCAAATATCTGCCTGAACAATTTGCCAAAAATTTGCCTGGTGTCAGCAAAGACACACCCACGATATATCTTGGGGGCGAAGTGGGTCTGAGCCTTTCCAATAATGATGTCTACCCAGAAATATACTCCCTTTCCCTCGGCAGTTTGCGTATTCCTGCACCTTTTATCAAAGCCATGGTCAAACAGCAGGTGCAGCAACATGTGCGCCAATTGACCCGTTTGGATTCCGGTCAGCAGGCTATTTTCGACAGTGTCGAGATTGACAAGGGGGCAATTTCCATTCGTGGCCATGTCCAATGAGTAATTTTCAATGAGCAACTTGCAATGCGTTGTGGCGATAGACCCTGATCCCAGCCTATAATCAGTTTAACTTCTCCAAAGGATACCCGTTTATGAAATCCCGCTTGGCCTTTTCTGCCTGTTTACTCATGTCTCTGGGTTTGATTCCAAGTGCTGTCAGTGTCTTTATTTCGAGTGATGTCAGTGCCAAAGAAAGCAAAACCTGCCCAGCTTTGCTCAACCACAATTTCCGTACTTTACAAGGCAAACCCGAAAATCTCTGCGCCTATCAGGGCAACGTTTTACTCGTGGTCAACACAGCCAGTTTCTGTGGTTATACTTCCCAATACAAAGACTTGCAAGACCTCTACCAGAAATACAAGGCACAGGGGTTTGTCGTGCTGGGCTTCCCTGCCAATGATTTTGGTAAACAGGAGCCCGGTTCAGACAAAGAAATTGCCAAATTCTGCAAAGAGACCTACAAAGTTTCCTTTCCGATGTTTAGCAAATCAGTGGTCAAAGGAGAGGCGCTGAACCCGTTGTTTGGGCAGCTTCAGCAAAAGACCGGTGAAGCTCCACTTTGGAATTTTCACAAATACCTGATCGATCGCAAAGGTCAGCAGGTTTTGAGTTTTGGCAGTTCTACCTCGCCCCAGGATCCCAAATTAATTAAAGCTCTGACGGCGATGTTGTCGCAAAAATAAAGCTTTGAAATTAATCGAGCAGTTCTGCTATTTTAAGGTTGATTTCTGAGAGTGTTTCCGCACTGGCTGGACCACTTAAGTGCAAATGGATTTCTCCATCTGGGTCAATGACATAGAGATTTGTTTTGGCTTTTTCCACTTTATAGGCCTGACTGATATTGCCATCCCAATCCAACATGACTGGGTATTTTACCAGGCCTGAAACAATGCTTTGAGCAATGCCACGGGCAAAACGGGGAACAGCAGAAAGATCGGCGATGCCATGAATATCGATTTGATCTGTGTATTTGGCATAAAGGGGTTGAATCCACTTTTCCATTTGTGCAGCCCCTTCGCGATCCGCAAAGGCCAAAACAGTGACTTTGTTTTTGGGGAATTGAACCAGGGAGCTGAGCCCTTTTTGATCTTTGAGCGAAAAACCGAGGGCTTTGGGGCCAACCGTTTTTTCTAGTTGCGCGGCTGTTAAAGGGGCTTTGTCAGTTAGTTTTTTTTTTCAGAAGATGGGTCGGAAGTTTCTTCGTCTGTGGTTTCTTCTTCAGATGTGGCTTTGACTGACTTTTTCGCTGTCGTCCCTTTGGGCTGAGGGGTGCCTTGTGTTTCTGGGATGACGTATTGCACACCTGTTTCCAGATGTGAAGAGGCCATCAGATCATGGCGATTTTTGTCTGCCAGGGTGCTGCTGGTGCTGGGCTTTAAATAAGCGGAGTCCACAGTACTCACGGTGCGACCGCAACCATTTAAAAGCAAGAGGCTGGCTGAAAGCAGGATTAAAACTCGTGACATGGTGCGACCTCTTAAATATGCTTTTACTTTAACTTAACCTTATTATAGGGCTTGCAGGGGGATTTCATGCGCGCTCCTTGAAAAAATCGAAAGTTTAAAGGTTAAATTTTCGATAAGAAAGCATGAAAAGAAATGTGGGCTCTCTTCTCACTCTGATTCTGGCCCTGGTTTTGACCAGCTGTGGCAAGACAAATCCACTCTCTTCTGCTGGACAAGGGAGTTCCGACACAGCCACTCAGCAGCGGCAGCAGGTAGAATCATTGCAACGGGTGGTTGCAGATTTAAACGATTCTTTGAGCGCGTTACAAAACACCCCCAAAATAAACCGTAAACCTGCGCAAACTTCCAGCGAGACTTTGCCTGTGGAGACAGAACTTGATATGCCATTGAACCCCGAAGAGCCTGAATCGCTATCAGCTGCTGCGTCATTTGCGCCAGAAGAAGAGAGCGAAACCGATTCGACAACAGACTCTGAGCTGGATTTCGATCAGGATTTAGACCTGCCTGAACCTGTGACCGCTTTGGACGAAACGACAAGCAGGCAGGAAACCGTCCGCAATACTTCGCGCAGCAAACGCAAAGAAAAACGTTTGCATATTGATGTTTACGATGGCTATGGCAGTACCTCTCTTTTGACGGTCAGCGGACGTCTGTTTGCTGATCGGGCCCTTGATGCCGTTGAAGAAAAAGACAGCCGTTTTAAAAATCTGGTCAAAACCTCTCGGCGTTTTGTGCTGAATGAGGCCGAAAAAGTGTGGGTGCGGGTCGAATTGGGTCAGCGGGTGCGTGAAGTCCAAACCAGTGAAGATGGGGCATTTGAGGCGGTATTTGAGAATTTACAAGATTTGCCTTTGGGTTTACATGCTGCCCGTGTGAGCCTTTCCAGCCGCAATCTCAAGGCCTATCAAGCAGGTCTGGGAACAGGCAATTTTATTTTACACAGCCCCGACTCCAACCGTCTCGGAATCATCTCAGATATCGATGACACGATTTTGCGCACCAATGCCACCAGCAAGGTGCAAATGTTAAAGACGATTTTTCTCAGCAATTATAAAACCCAAGAGCCGGTGATTGGCATGAGTGATTTGTTCAAGGCCATTCACCACGGGCCCGAAGGGGATGGCTATGAAGCCACCCACTATGTTTCCAGTAGCCCTGATAATCTTTACAGCCGTATCAATCTCTTTTTGGATTACCGCCATTTCCCTCAGGGTTCAATTGACCTCAAGAATATTGGTTTGGGCAAAGGTACAGACTCACTTTTTGACCATGAACATTATAAAATTGGCAAGATCCGCAAAATCTTGCAAACCTATCCTTCTCGCCGCTATATTCTCTTTGGCGACAGTGGTGAACACGACCCCGAGATTTACAGGCAGGTGGCCAAAGAGTTTCCGAACCAGATCGTGGCCGTGTACATCCACAACGTGACCGAGGGAGATCCCTTTGACATCCGTTTTCAAGGCCAAATGCTGTTCTCAGATCCGGACAAAGTCAAAAAAGATTTGCTCAATCGTGGTCTGATTCATGCCTATTAAAGCTTAACGATAGACGGGAAAGCGTTTGCACAGTGTCGCCACACGGGCTTGGACGTCACTGGCAATTTCTGCGCTGTCTGGGTTGAGCAAAATATCGGCGATCAATGTACCAATCTCTGCCATCTCTGCGTTTTTCATGCCACGGGTGGTCACGGCTGGGGTGCCAATCCGCAGACCGCTGGTGACAAAGGGACTCTTGGGATCGTTGGGAACGGTGTTTTTATTGACTGTGATCCCAACAGCTCCCAAGGCCTGTTCCATGGCTTTTCCAGTTTGATCCAAGTTGCGTAAATCCAGCATCATCAGGTGATTGTCGGTGCCATCGGAGACCAGTTTGATGCCTCGGTGGATCAGGCTTTCAGCCAAACTCTGGGCATTGCTGATGATTTGGTATTGATAGGCTTTAAAGGTCGGTTGGAGGGCCTCGTGAAAGGCCACGGCTTTGGCAGCAATGACATGCATCAGCGGTCCACCCTGCAGGCCAGGGAAAACCGCTTTGTCGATTTTAGCTGCCCAGTCTGCCGAACAGAGGATCATGCCACCGCGCGGACCTCTCAGGGTTTTGTGGGTGGTTGTGGTGACAAAATGGGCATAAGGCATGGGACTGGGGTGCAGATCGGCTACCACAAGACCGGCAATATGGGCAATATCTGCTAATAAGTAAGCGCCCACTTCATCAGCGATTTGGCGAAAGACCTCAAAATCCAGGGTGCGGGCATAGGCGCTGGCACCCGCTATAATCATTTTGGGACGCACTTCCAGGGCTTTTTGGCGCACTTCATCATAATCAATGATGCCCGTTTCGGGATTGACGCCATAAAAATGAGATTTAAAATACAGGCCCGAAATATTGACGGGGCTGCCATGGGTCAGATGGCCCCCGTGGGAGAGATTCATGCCGAGGATATCATCACCGGGTTGCAGGGTGGCCAGCATGACGGCCAAATTGGCACTGGCCCCTGAATGCGGCTGTACGTTGGCATGTTCAGCACCAAAGAGCTGTTTGGCTCGGTCTCTGGCCAGTTCTTCGGCCTGATCAACAAATTCACAGCCGCCATAATAGCGTTTGCCGGGCAGGCCTTCGGCGTATTTATTGGTCATACAACTGCCCTGCGCCAGCATCACCGCTGGGCTGGCAAAGTTTTCAGAGGCGATCAGTTCCAAATGGGTTTCTTGGCGTTCCCATTCTTTTTCAATTGTAGCGGCCAAGGCGGGGTCACTTTGAGCAATGATATTCAGCCAGTCAGTCTGCATGGGGTATTTCCAATTGATGTATTTTGTTGATGCGGTTTTGATGCCGCCCTCCCGCAAACGGTGTTTCCAGCCAGACTTTGACAATCTCTTCGGCCATCATGGGGGTGGTCAAACGCTCTCCCAACGCCAAGACATTGGCATCGTTGTGTTCTCGCGAAAGCCGGGCTGAAACGGGTTCGTGGCAGAGGGCGGCGCGTACGCCCGGCATTTTATTGGCGGCAATGCTGATGCCGATGCCTGAACCACAGACCACAATCCCGCGTTCAGCTTGGCCACTGCTGAGCTTTTCCCCCACCTGGGCTGCGCTGTCGGGATAGTCGACTGAGTCCAACGAAAAGGCACCCACATCCAAAGCCTCATGTCCGAGACCCTGGAGGTAGGTGATCAGGTGCTGTTTTAACAAAAACCCAGCATGATCAGAGCCCAGAACCACTCGCATCTGTTTAATTGGAGGCGAAGAGGTACATGCGCACTGAGAGCAAGGCCCGTTGCCCAGAGAGGCGCAAGAGGCCCCAGTTGACATCTTGGGCGGCATCAATCACCAAAATGACGGAATTGCTGACAATCAGCAGGGTTTTTGTGCCGTTTTCTTTTTCAACCAGAATCTGTTCAACACGACCAGACTCTTCGTCTTTGGGCAGGTTGCGCTCAAAGTCATCCACTGTCTGGACAAAGATACTGGCCATCGTTTTGATGTGTTCGCTTAATTCGTCATGCTCCTGGGTCGAGCGATCCTGAACAATCATTTTGCCTGAGCGATCCACGAGGAAGGCACTTACAACACCTGGCAGACGCAACAGCGGCTGTAATTTATCGCTGACGGCTTTGGACATAAACTGGCTTTGGCGGAAAGCCTGGCGTTCGACAATGTCGATGATACCCGAATCCAGCATTTGGTAAACCACTTTATTTGCAACGTAAAAGTTGAGGCCGCTCCAAAGCACGACTTCTTTGGCTTTTTTATGGCCGTCAAAGAGGTTGTAAATTTTCTCTTCTTCCGGGCTGAGCGATGTATCCCGGCGTTTGGCGGGCTGTTTGCGGAACAGTTGGTTGGGCAGGCCGATGCGGGCGCGGATACGCGGCCAGTCAGTGCCGTATTCACTCAGAAACTCAACCCAGGGATAATTGGTTGGCAAGAGTTCAAGGGCACCAATTTTAGGTTGAGCGCCATCTTTGAGTTCATAACCCACTTTTTCCCAGTCTAAAATGCCAAACAGGGTCTCGGAAATTTGAAAGGCGCGGATATAGCTGATAACTTGCTGAGGGACTACCTCGGATTTAAGCAGCACACCATCCAACATGGAATCCTGGAGATAGGTTGGGCCTTCTACCAATTGCATGAGTTCATCCAGACGCTCTTTGCTGACCAATCCCAGGGTCAGGAGTGATTCTCCGAGACTGGTACTTTCAGAGGAGCGGGCATAGAGAATTTTCCCCTCTTTCATCCAAACCGTCGCAAACACATTGCTGGTATTGGCCTCTAAGGCACCAGTAAAACTGTTCTCACCCATAGATTGGAGAATTGCAATGAGATCTTGACCACCCATCGTCTCAACAAAACGCATCTTTTTTCTCTAACTCCTTTATTCCATTCTGGCCGGTTGTGCATCCATTTGTGTATTCCATTGAACCCAGGGATCCGTTTTGCGTTTTTGCACGGGATCAATTGTGAGAACCTCGGCTTTGCCGTCTTCTCCCATGGTAATCTGCTGGTTTTCGACAATCTGTAGCCATTGTTCCAAACTGACTTGAACTGGTCCGGGTATGACTTTCATGGGCGCCGGAACTTCATGTACAGGGGATTCAATCTGTTTTGGTGCTCCCGTTCCTTGCTGAGGGATGGGAGTTGCATGTAAAGAAACAGGTGTTTTGTTAAACAGCTCTTGGGTTCCCGTTTCTGGGATTTGATCAAAAGGCCGGTGGATACCCACATTGCCTTTAAAGACAGCTGTTTGGGTTGATTTGGCATTGAGCTGCACCTCATAAGTGGTACCCAGGACGGCAGCCACTGAGTGGCGGGTACGAACCACCATCTTCTTCTGGGGTGCAGGCCGAACTTGATTCCAAACACGCCCTTTGTCTAGACGGGCCAGGGTCTGCTTTTTAGTAGGGTCATCACTGATCAAGAGGATTTGACTGGCAGGACCGATGCGTAAGCGTGAGCCATCTGAAAAAGTGAGCTCTACCCGGCCATTACTGCCAGTGGTCACTTTTTGTCCAGGCTTGACCAAATTGCCTTTTTTAACATTGGCTTGGCCATGGACCTGAGTGACACGACCACCGGCTGTGACTTTGACGGTTTTGGGGGCCATCAGCAAGGGAGCGCTGAGAAGTAAAACCAATGCCCAAAAACGAAAATGAGGGAGGCGAAAAAGTTGTTTGTCGCTTTTGTTCACGTTTAGTTACACTCGGATTCTACTCTGCTTTATTTTACCTAAATATTTAGACGACACCATTACTCAGGTTCTCATACCGCATTTAGACCACCGGCGTCTGACTGCCGCATTGATGGATGTCTCGCGAAAAACACCCACGCAAAAACACTTGTGTATTGTCTGAAACTGTAATTATGGTACATATTAATAGTAGCATGTCAAAACTAAATTGACCCTTAAATTTTTCTTGATTCTTAAAAGCAGAAGAGTGGAGGGCTGTGATATTTATGAGTGAACAAACACCCGGAGACGCCAGTTCGGCGTTTAAAGCACGTTTGGATGCCTTGCGGAGCAAGGGGCCGCCGCCTGCGCCAACACCCCAAATGCCTTCGCTCAAAGACCGTTTGCAACAAAATAGCCCTCTCAGTGCAAAAAGTCCTGAAGATCTCAAAGCAAGTATTCAATCCCGGTTTCAAAAAAAACCAGCGTCCCCTGTCCCTCCTGCTTCTTCGGTTTCGACCCCTGTGCCACAGAAGGCTGCAGCTCAATTAGCACCTGTTCAGTTTGAAGAAACGGGAGATAT
>JBIKWL010000210.1:0-6985 GCA_044356335.1 Candidatus Sericytochromatia bacterium | reverse complement strand
CCAGAAAATAAACAGGGAATTGCCCAACATCAAAAGCAAAAAACAGCCAAACAAAGACAGCGCAGGCAACCAAGCCGCCCGCAGCAAGAGCTGCAGATCAGAGACGGGTGCAGGGGTGTGCGAGCGTGCTGTTTCAGGCACTTGTTCTGGCTGTAAGTCTGACATCGCGATTGCGGTTAACGGCGATACAGGCCGAATATGTCGGCCTGGCCCAAAAGCACCGATTGCATGGCCTGTTCCAATTGGGCAGCGGGAATGCCTGGAGCCAGCTTGAGGGCCCGTGAAAGCGCATAGAGTTTAAAAAAATAGCGGTGCTCACTGCCTTTGGGCGGCGCAGGGCCATCGTAGCCCAAGGTGCGGTAGCTATTGCTGCCTTGCACGCTGCCACTGAATTCGCGCAAACGCGGAAAGCGTTCAGGCAACTCGGTCCAACTCGCTGACACATTAAACAAGACCCAGTGAATCCAGGTTCCGCCGGGGGCATCCGGGTCGGAGCAGATCAGCGCCAAAGACTGGGTGTCGGTGGGCAGATTCTTCCAAGCCAAAGGCGGTGAGACATTGGCCCCATCGCGGGTAAAGTCTTTGGGAATGGCCGTACCCGATGCAAAAGCGGGTGAATAAATTTGAAAATGGGGCTGAGAATGTGACATGCCCCTATTCTAACAAAAACCAAACAAAAATCCGGGCTTTTCAAATTTATGTAAATTTGCCCCTTTTGCAAGCGCTATGATGATTTCATCTAGAAAAGCAAAGCGAGAGAACCATGAGCGACAGCCTGCCCCCTATTTCGTTTGAACCCGAATTTGAATCCTGGCCCCGATCTGAATCGCTGCAAAAACTCGGGCACCAATTGCTGGAAATGGGGGTGCATGATTTGGCTCGGGAATACTTTCAAATGGCCAAACAGACCCATCCAGTGCTGGGATATCTCTTGCTTGAAAAGGCAGCCACACAGCTCCATTTGGACTTTTTAAATGAGGGGCCATCCAACGACAAAACCATCCATGGCCTTTAAAGCAAGCGTCGCTTGGTCATCATCTACAAGCAAGGTATAATAAAAAGATAAGCACAATTATCCAGGTTTATAATCCCCCATGCAAGACAATTCAAAGCGCCCCAAAACCCGTTTTCTGGCCGGTTTGGCTCTGGTTTTGGCTGCCTGCAGCCCCTTTGCCCAAGTCACAGCACCCCCACCTGCCGCCCAAAACCCGGCTGCATTAACCGCCCAGCGCGAGGCCATCTCGGCGATCGTGGGCGATGCCCCCAATTTCGCGGCCAGCTCCAATGGCGACTTTTTGAGTGTGGTCTCTGGTCCCGATGGCCGGGGTGCCAAGTCAGGAGCCTTGGTAGAGCTCTATTGGCCAAACCTGGGAGAAGATCATCTCTGGGACGCCTACAGCGGTGTACGCTATAATGGCCAGTTTCTCTGGCTGCACCAATTTAAACTTGAGCGGCAATGGGTTGAACCCGATACAGATATTGTCGTCAGCCGTTTTGTCAGCCCCGATGGCAAACTGCAGGCCGAGACCCGCGATCTGGCCCTGCGCAAAGCCCCTGTACACGTGCGCAATTTGACCTTGACCAATCGTTCGGCCACCCCCCTCGACAATGTCGAGGTCTTTTTCTACGAATACCTGACCGCCAATTTGCTGCCCCAGGGCGACCAGCTCGAATTTGTGCCCGCCACTGGCAGCTTGCACCATTACGACAGCAATAGCCACTTTGCAATTGGCATGGACAAACCCCCAGCCCAATACCAATGCGGGGGGGTGCAAAATTACCTGACCCAGGCCACCGATGCCCGCCACGATGCCCAAGACGGCAAACTGAATAAAAATGCCAAGGTTTCGGCCTATGTTGGCTTGGGTGTCAATGGCACCTTGGCCACAGCCCCCGTGCGTCTCGCCCCCGGCCAAAGCCTGAGTGAGCGCAGTTTTATTGCCGCGGGCAATAGCTTGGCCAGCTCACAACAGGCGCTGCAACAGGCCCGGCAAATACCCTGGGAAGCGATGGTCCAAGAAAATATCAGCAGCTGGAAAAGTTATCTCAGCCAATCGCGCATGCCTGCTGGTCTGAGTTCCGAGGAGCAAGCGGTCTACCGCCGCGCCCTGATTGTCTTGCAACAGAACTCCGCAGCGACCGGCGCGCATATCGCAGCCCCCACCAGCACCAGTCCACCCTATCGTTTTTCTTGGCCCCGGGACGGCAGCTTTATTGCGCTGACCCAAATGCTGACCGGCCATGCTGACGAAACCCGCAAGTTTTTGGAATTTATGGCCCGCGGTCAAAAGAGCAATGGTGGCTGGGCAATCAATTACCGCACCAATGGCCAGGCCTGGTACGATTTTGGCGATCGTCAGAACGAACACGACCAAGTCGGAACCGTGCCTTGGATGATGGTGACCTATGCCAAAGAAACAGGCGATTGGGCCTGGCTGCAACAGCAGTGGCCCGGTATTCGCAAAGCCTGTGAATTTTTACTGCGTTACCAGGATTTCCGCACCGGCCTGATGGGCCCCACCCGCGATCTTTGGGAATTGTCCACCGCTGACAGTTGGACCTACAGCAACGCGGCTGTTTATGCAGGCTTCAAAGCCGGGGCCGAAGCTGCCCGGCGGGCGGGTGTTGCTGCAGATGCCCAGCGCTACGAAGCTGCTGCAGAGCGCCTCAAACGCGGCATTCACGAGCATCTCTGGAGCGAAAAAGCGGGCATGTATGTGCGTGGCATCAATATCGACACGCTCAAACAGGACAACAAGACCGAGGCTGCCAATCTGGCGCTGGTTTGGCCCTTTGGCGTCTTCGAAGCCCAAGACCCCCGCATGGTCAAAATGGCTGAAAAAATTGGCGTGGATCTGGCCTCACCCCAAGGTGGCATTCGCCGCTACACGGGCGACCGCTACTACGATGGCCAGCCCTGGCCCGTGACCACCTCCTGGTTGGCCATTTATTATGCTCGCCTGGGCCAGCCCGAAAAAGCCCGCCGCCTGCAGGCCACCAATACGGCTTATGCCCAAACCACCGGCTCGCTGCAATTGGGAGAGCAATACGATGAGCGCCTCAAACGCTGGGTCTCCGCCACACCCCTCACCTGGAGCGAAGCCAAGTATATTCTCACCGCCCTGGCCCTGGAAGACCCTGCCAGACTCAAACCTTAAGGGAAACTAACCATGATCATCCGCAATGTCTTGGGCACCAATTTAGAACCCTGCTGCATGAATCCCTTGACGGGTTTTTATCGCGATGGCTTTTGCCAAACGGGCCCCGAAGATCGCGGTTCTCACGTGATCTGCGTGCAGGTCAACGATGAATTTTTGAATTTCTCCAAAAGTCGGGGCAACGATTTGAGTTCCCCTGCACCCATGTTTCAATTTCCAGGCCTCAAAGCCGGAGATTGTTGGTGTTTATGTGCTCTGCGTTGGCGTGAAGCCTTAGAGGCAGGCGTGGCCCCACCTGTTAAGTTGGAATCCACCCATGAATCGGCCTTGGAGTATGTCAGCTTAGAAGATTTACAGGCCTACGCCTTGCCTCACAAAGAACACAGTCAGGCCTAGAAGCCACCGGCTTATTTTCTGCCCGCAGCCAAACGCCCATTTACCACTGCACGTTATCCCCTTTGGACTTCAAGCGCTTTACGGTGCTGTCATTGCCGGTATATTTGACATCAAAATTCTGCCCGGCTTCGTCGGGAAAAAATGCAATCTGGAAGGGTCCTTCGCGCAGGACTTGGCCATTTTCGCGGTCAAAGAGGGCATAGTCCCCGTTGGGCAAATCGATCCGCACATGGTGCTCAGGCGTGAAGCTGATCTGACTGGGTCCGTCTCCATTGACGTGAAAAAAGACATTGGGAAACTTACTCGGTGAGGGAATATTAAAATTCATATCGGTGAGATTAAAGGTGTCGCGTTTTCCGTCATTCTGGCGCAGCATCACACACAGGCCTTGGTCTGAGAGCAGGTAGTAATAATTGCCGGCGTCCATTTTAACATGGGTAATTTGCACCCCAAAGGCATTGCGGGAATAGGTGTAATTGTCGCGTTGCACCACTTCTATCGGGGGCAAAGCAGGTTCTGACGTTTGAAAGAGCGGCGCCAAGGCGGGAATGGCCCCTTTGGGGGCGGATGCTGCCAAGCGGTCTTGGGGCGCCAAAACCGCGGGGGATTGAGATTGAGCAGAGGGCGTGACCGGTTGAAGCTGACGGACTGGCAAAACCTGAGTAGGAGCCCGTAAAACGGGGGATTTCATCGCTTGAACTTGCAACTGAGCCTGCATAGCAACAACCTCTAATTTACCTATATTTAATCTCTCCTTAACTTATAGCACTCACAAACTCAAAACTTGTCTCAAAAAAGAGCAAAAACCGGAGGGTGTTCCGGTTTCTGCTTTTAAAGTTGAGAAAAAAGCTGTTCTGGGAAATTTAGCCCAGGGCTTTGAGATTGGAAATCTGAATCAATTGCTGACGCAAACGGGTGGCATAGACCTGCCAGCTTTCACCATTGGGACGCAATTGCTGTTTCATGAAATCCAAAGAAGTGGGATAGAGTTCAATCAAGGTATTCAGCGCGTCATACATATAATAGCTGGCGTCATCAAATTCCTGGCAAAACATGCCCAATTGGCTGAAATGATTGGCGACCTTTTGGGGAGTCAGATAGAATTTTTCGCCATCAAAATTGTCGATCAGGAATTTATAAGTCAGGGCATTAAAGACTTTGACATCAACATATTTGACACTGAATTTGCTGCTCCAGGTGCTGCGGGAATAGGTATTGCGCAATACACGAATGGTGTAATGCACCAATTTAAGTTCTTCGGTGGCACTTAAGTCTTCGATTTTGAGATTGGTGCGTTTGGTGTATTCATCGATCAATTTGGCATTGTCATAATTGTCAGAACCATCGGTCATGGGGGTCGAGACAGCCATATTGGCAAGGGCCTCAACCGCGCTGCTCAACACCATATAGGTTTGAACGTGATTGTCAGCAGCACCCCGAGGCAGGGCGCGCAGGGCCACGCTGAACTCACGGGGAGCGGGATTAAAATTGGGATCTGCGCCACGCACAGCAGGTGTGCGGAAAGTCAGGGTTTTGGCTGCGCCTACGGCATTCGGAGCCGCAAAGCTGCCGACGCGATTGGGGGCGGGCAACGCACCCTGGGGAGACAGGGGCAAATTGGCAGAACAGGCCACCAAGCTAAAAGCTGTTAAAGCCAAAAGGGAAACAGAGACAACAGATTTGAAGGATTGGAACATGGGGAATCTCCTTGATTTTCTCTACGCATTTATTTTGATCGAAACCGATTATTTTTTCAATATCGGGCAGCGCTTGACAGATATTGCCTGATTAAAACTAAAAATAACCGAGGTTTAAACAAAACATGAACTATTCGCCACGAAGCCGCTCACCAATCGCCCGGTGGAGTTCTTCATGCAGGCTGTGATTGGCTTCCCGCTGCGTGCTGACTTCAATCAAGGTCGTGGTTCGGGTCGCAAAAGCCCCTTGATAGGCCGCTTTAAAAGCCTCCTGATCGCTTGGTGCGGCGTAAGCCAATCCAAACATCGCCGCAGCCTGTTCAAAACGGAAATTGTGGGGCGTGCCCCAAAAGGGCTCAAACAAATCAGGCACAGCGCTGGCCACAGGCAAAAATGAGAAAATACCACCGCCCTGGTTGTTGATCACCACCAAGACCAAGGGGAATGTCGCCGATTGCACCAAAGCCAAAGAATTTAAATCATGTAAGAGGGCCAAATCCCCCAAGAGAAGGGTTACCGGGCAATGCAATCCCGCCATCAGGCCCAAAGCCGTGGCCAAATTGCCATCAATCCCACTGCAACCCCGATTGCCTGCCAAACGAACCTTGGCCGCCGATTTGCCTGCAAACATGTCCCAATCGCGAATCGGCATGCTATTGCCCAAAAACAGCGAAGAACCCTGGGGCAATAATTCACAAATCTGACGGATCACCGCCGGTTCACTTAAGTGCGAATTTTGATCCAAAATCTCAGTCAAGGTCTGGCTGGCCTTTTCTGAGTGGGCAAAGAGGGTTTTGACCCAGACCCGATTGATACTCGGTGCCAAAAGTGGTTGCAGCTCGCGGCAAAACACCCCAAGATCGCAAACATAACGTTCGGTCACATGGTGCAGATAGTCTTCGCGTTCAGGATAAGCGGCCACCCGCAGATAGTGCTCCGTGTGGTAACTGGCCAAATGCTGCTGAACCCGCGTGGAGATCAGTTCTCCCCCCAAATGTAAAATAGTATCGGGCTGACAGACAACCTGAAACTCAGGATGCAATAAAAGCGGATCAAAATGGCTGATCTTGTTTTCCAGGCGCGGATCCTGGGCCAGTGAAGAAAGACTGTCGGCAAACACCGGCCAGCCCAAGTGATTGGCCAAAGCCAAGACCGCTTCCCGCTCATGCTCCGAAGCAAGGCGCCCAACCAACAGCAATCCCCGGCGGGAAGGATTGAGCATCTCGCTAATTTCAACAAAGGTCTCTGGGCTTAATTGGGGCCCCCCCACACCATAACGGGTATACGCAGACGTCCCTTGCAGCCAATGACTGACAGAATCCAAATAATGGGGAGGCATGGCTGGGCCGCTCGGGGCCAGCGGTTCGCGAAAAGCACAGTTAAGCTGAACAGGCCCTGCCTGGGCGCCTGAGCAGCGGGACACCGCTTGATCCACTGTGGTGAGTACCATTTCGGGAGCGATCGCGGTATCAGGACAGGGCAAAGCCAATTCCCAGCGCAAATAATCCCCATACAGCCCCATTTGGCGAATCGCCTGGTTGGCACCCGCTTGCAAAAGTTCGGGCGGGCGATCCGCTGAGAGAATCAAGAGCGGGACATGATCTTGAGAGGCCTCAATCACAGCAGGCAAATAATGGGCAGGAGCCGTGCCAGAGGTACAGATCAAGACCGCTGGCAACTGGGTCGCACGGGCATAACCCAAAGCGTGAAAGGCGGCTCCCCGCTCATCCAAGC
>JBIKWL010000084.1:0-23754 GCA_044356335.1 Candidatus Sericytochromatia bacterium | reverse complement strand
GAGGTGCCGGCCTGAACCAAAATCTGGGCTCGGGTCAGGTTGGCTGTTTCTGCCGCAATATCTGCATCGCGGATGCGCGACTCAGAGGCGGCCAGATTTTCTCTGGAGACCTGCAGGTTCTGAATGGTGTATTCGATCCGGTTTTGGAAAGCCCCCAAGCGCGAACGCACGGTGTTGACATAATCCAAGGCCGCATCGACGGCCCCAATGGCATTTTGGGCTTTAACACGGCTGTCTTCGTCGCTGGTGCCCAAGACATTGATCGTCTCGAGACGCAGGGCGGCCCCGCGCAAATCTTGAACGCCCATTTTCAGGAATTGGCCTTCGTTGGCACCGACATGGAAGGTCAGGGATTGATCTGTGGTCACAGCAGCCCGGCGGCCAGTGACTTGAACCAAAGCCGTTTTGCCGATATCTGCCAGCGAAATAGAGCTGGCGTTGATGGCCAACGAACCAATGACTGCGCCACCAACGGTCAGGTCGATCGATGTCGGAGCAGTGGCGGTGGCATTAAAGAGTTGAATCGTGGTCAAAACACCATCCACCGATGAACGCACTTCGATCGCCACGCTGACGGGACTTGAATTGCCACCGAGCTGGTAAGAGACAAATTTAACCTGGAAGGCCGTATCGAGAGTGGCTCCGGTTGTGGAGACATTGGCAGCACTGATAAAGGTGGCCAGCGAAGGCACTGTGGCAGCGGTATCACCCACACGCACGTTTTGCTTGATGTCGATTTCGGCATTTTGGGCAAAAGTGGCCTGAGAAATAGAACCGTCGAGCAGGGAGCGGGTATTGAACTCGGTGGTTTCAGCGATGCGGGTCAGTTCCAGGCGGAGCTGGCCGATTTCTTCTTGAATCTTGGAGCGGTCGGCATTGACAAGGGTGTCGCCCGCAGCCTGAATCGAGAGTTCGCGAATGCGCTGCAGAATTTGTGAAGTTTGGTCAATGCCCGACTCTGCAGTGGAAATTAAATTTCCAGCATCTTGGGAATTGGCAATCGCCTGGGTAAAACCGCGAATCTGGGTGCGCAGTTTTTCTGACACGGCTAAACCAGCAGCGTCATCTGCGGCGCGGTTGATGCGCAGACCTGAAGAGAGACGTTCGAGGGTTTTGTTCAGCTGTTGATTGCTGAGAGCCAGATTCCGTTGGGAATTGAGAGAGGCAATATTGGTGTTAATCCGAATAGCCATAAGACGCGTTTCCTCCTTGAAACATACAATTTAATCCGTTTTGATTCTTGTATAAGAACCAGTTATAAGAACCAGTAAAGTCGTTCATCTTGAACAACTGCTTCTAGCATAACAGGCCTATCTGATTAGATCAAGTCTCTCAAGCGCTGAGATAGCTCGCTTTTCAAGCTCTTTTTCTTTGAGTTGCTTTTCAATGAAAAAGCGCAGTATGATAACAGCATGCATTCGCATGTTTAGATATGCTTTAGCATGCGTTACAGTATATTTTCAAAGTATATTTTCAAGAAAGCAGAGACACATAGCCGTGGTTCAGGTATTGCAAGTCGCATCATCTTCTCAGCCCTCTTCCGTTGCCGGTGCAATCGCGGGTGTGATCCGCGAACGGAAACTCTGCGAACTCCAGGCCATTGGTGCTGGGGCTATCAATCAGACAATCAAAGCCATTGCCATTGCGCGGGGTTATCTTGCCCCCGCTGGAATTGAGCTGATTTGTACCCCTGCTTTTGCTGACATACAAATCAATGGCGAAGAGCGGACGGCTATTCGCTTCAAGGTCGAAGTAAGGCCTTAAGCGTTACTTCTTTTCTTTAGACTTCTTTAGACGCCTTTTTCGCGGATCCGGGGATCCAGGCCAAAATAACTCATGTCGACCAAGAGATTGATCAGCACGAAGGTAAAGGCAAAGATCAACACGCAGCCCTGAATAACGGGGAAATCGCGGGCGTTGACGGCATTAACCACGTATGAACCGAGGCCATTCCAGGCGTAAATCGTTTCGGTCAAAACGGCTCCACTGAGCAAGAGACCCAATTGCAAACCGGTGATCGTGGTAATCGGAATAGCGGCGTTGCGCAGGGCATGATGCAGAATGACACTCAGGCGAGAAACCCCTTTGGCTTTGGCGGTTTTTACGTAATCCTGCTCCAAAACATCCAACATGCTGGCGCGGGTCATGCGGGCAATAATTGCCGTGGGCACTGTAGCCAGGGTGATAGCAGGCAAAATCAGGTGATGCAGGGCATCCGCAAAGGAGTAAAGATCCCCAGCCAAGAGGCTATCGAGCAAATAAAAGCCAGTGATGGGCTGTAATTCGCTGATAATACTCAGACGTCCCGAAAGTGGCACCCAGCCCAATTGGGCCGAAAAAACCATCATCAAAAGCAGTCCCAACCAGAAAATCGGCATTGAAACACCTGTCAAAGCGCCAATCATGGTCACGTTATCGATCCAGGTATTGCGATAGACCGCTGCCACAATCCCCGTAGATATGCCGACAAAGGCGGCAATCAACATGCTGGCAAACGCCAACTCAATTGTGGCAGGAAATTTCTGTGCCACCTCGACCAAAACTGGGTTATTGGTGACAATCGAGTCACCCAGACTCCCTTGGGTAAAGATCCGGCTGAGATAGCCAAAATACTGGACCAAAAAGGGCTTATTCAAACCAAGTTGTTCGCGCAGGCGCTCCAGCGCCTCTTGGGTGGCGCGCTCGCCCAGCATGATCTGAGCCGGGTCACCGGGTATCAGGCGCACAGAAATAAAGACAATAAAAGAGACACAGAGGAGAATCAGAGCCATCAGGCCCAAACGCCGAATCAGAAATCTGAAAATCACGGAATTACCTCATTGCTCGGACTGTGCGCAAAATGCCAGATACGTATCAGATACGTAAAAAAGCCGATGAGGGGGATTGAACCCCTGGCCTACTGTTTACGAAACAGTTGCTCTACCACTGAGCTACATCGGCGCATTGGATGAATTCCAAACGCAAGGTATTTTAACATATTCCCTCTGTTGTGCGCAGGCTTTTGCCATTGCCTGTTGGCGGGGAATTTTCGGCAAGTTGGAGGGCGATCAAGATTGCCAGACAGACCTGTACCCGCAAATCGGCCAGGGGGAAGTCGAAGCAGGCAAAGACCCCCAGTGCCAGCCATGCCGCCTGTATTTCAGGTTGTTTGCCTGCACTCAGAAACAGCCTCAGAGAGAGATAAACCAGACAGAGTGCAAACAAAAGCCCACTTTCGACGGCAATTTGCAGCAGGGCATTGTGTAAATGGGCGCTGCCCCGGTCGGCGAGCTGGTAAGCCGGGTAGAACTGTTCAAATTGCAAAAGGCCTGTACCTGTGAGCCAAAAATCCTGAAGCATCTGAAAACCCGCCTGCCAGATCTGCAGACGCAGTTCGTTGGTGCTGTGTTCAGCTGCAAAAAGGGTCTGGATCCGGGTCTGAACCTGGGGCAAGAGCAACAGGGCTGTTTCTGAGGCCAGACTGATCAAACTGGCGCTGCGCAAAGCAGGTGTTGCTGTGAGCAAAATCAATTGGGCAGCCAAGAGCGCCAGCCAGGCGCTGCGTGAAAAACTCACCCCTGTTGCTACCAGCAAGAGCAGACAGAGTCCCATCCAAATCAGACGCTTTTGCCAGGGACGGGATTGTGTTGCTTCTTTTAGAGCCAGTGGCCAGCCCAATGCCATCAGCAAACCAAGTAAATTGGGATTTAAGGCCGGCCCGCTTGCTCGTTCTGTGGCTGGGGCCAAAGAGAGATCGAGTAAATAAGGCCGATCAAAAATGGGCAATTGCACAAGCTGAAGATGTCCGTGCCAATGGCAAAAATAATTGAGCAGGGCCACTCCCGCCAAGCCTCCCAGACCGATAAGCAAAACCTGGCACAGAAAAGCCGCTTGTAATCGGCCCCTGTGCAAGGCATGGACAAATACATAGAAAATCCAAAGCGGAAGTAAATAGTGGCTGATGATTCCCGCCAGGTGGTGAAGGGGGTAGCGGCTGCAAGCAAAAGTCAGGGTGCTGCTCAACAACAACAGCCCCAATAGAATCTTTTTTTCTGCTGATAGTTGTGTCAAATAGCGCATGGGGCTTGAATGTGGCAGAAAAAAAGTTTCTTTCATCAGGCCCAATAATAAAATACCTCCCCCCAGCAAAGGGACAAGCGGCATCAAAATCAGGCTTAGACCTGCAAGCAGTGTGGACATGGCTGATACTTATCCCAGCGATTATAACTCCAGAGCCATTCGCTTGGGTGTTGGCAAATCGTCTTTTCGATTGTTTGGTAGAGGGTTTGCAGCAGCGTTGTGGCGTTTTCAAACTGGCCCACTTCCAGGCTGGGAAAAAACTCAATCAGGTGGGTGTCTGCTTGGCGGTAGGTAAAAACTGGCACAATCAGAGCCCCGGTTTTTTTTGCCAAAAAATAGGGGCCCTCGGGCATTGACACATGATGGCCAAAAAAGGAGCCAAAGATCTGGTTGCTTTCGCCGTGTTGATCAATCAACAGACCGAGCACGGCGCCCTGTTTGAGGGCCCTTAATATCGGGCGCAGCCCACTGAGGGTGTCATTGTAATCGGTTTTTACTTTGGCATAGGCCCGGCTTTGTTTAAAAAACTGATCAAAAGCGCTCACACTGGGCCTTTGCACCAAGGCGTGAACCTCAAATCCCGCTTGACCCAGGACGGCGGGAAAGAGTTCCCAACAGCCCAAATGGGCGGAGACCAGAATCACCCCTTTGCCCTGATCATAAGCCGTCAAAAAGTGTTCATACCCTTCCAAATGGGTGGGTACGGGTTGAGAACCCTGGGCAAAGAGGCGAAAGCGCAAAAGTGTCACGATTGAATCGAGTAGGTTTTCAATATGTTTACGCGCCAAAGCCTTTTGCTCGCTGGGTGACAGTGACAGGGCTTGAGCGATATTGTTTTGAATAAAGTGGCGGTGGCGACTCAGCATATATAACCCAAAGAGAAACCCGGCAACGCCTTTGATCATGATCTGGCGTTGCCGGGGGGAACTCTTACAGGCCCAGAGGCTGAGCACATCCAAGAGACGTGTCAGCACCGTATCCGTACGGGCTTCTCAGTTTAAACGGACTGCTCGACGGGGGCTTCTTCGCTTTCTTCTGCTGAAGCTTCAGGAGCGGCTTCAGGAGCGGCAGCGGCAACTTGGGCAGCTTGTTCAGCGGCCAACTCAGGTGAAACCACAACATCGTTGTTTTCCATCACCCAATCGATGATTTTAAAGCTGAGCAATTCATCCATCAGGGCCACCATGCGGTTTTCCTGTTCGAGCTGGGCTTTGACCTGCTCAACGGGAATTTCATGGGTATCGGCCAATTCTTGGATTTCGGCATCTACTTCTTCTTGGCTGATGCTCAGACCCTCTTCGCGGGCCACAGCACCGAGTACCAGGGTGGTTTTGATGCGCTGACCAGCGGTTTCTTTTAATTCATCCCGTTGCATCCAGTGGATCAAAGAGGCGCGCATGGTCTGCTCGCCGACCTTTGCATTGGCCAATTGAGCGCCTTCGCTCATTTGCCACATGGCATAGAGTTCGCGGTTCAACATGGATTCGGGGATGGCCACCTGGGCATTTGAAACCACTTTGTCGAGCACTTTTTGTTGCTTTTGGACTTCATTTTGCTCTTCAATTGCTTCGCTCAGCTCTTTGCGGATGCGCTCTTGCAATTGTTCCAGGTTTTCGAGTTCGCTGTGAACGGTAGAGGCAAAATCGTCATCAACTTCGGGCAATTCGACTTCTTTGATTTCATGGACGTGGATTTCAAAGTGAATCTGTTTGCCGCGCAGATCTTCAACATAATAGTCTTCAGGAAAAGTCAGATCAAAAGATTTTTGCTCATCGACATTCAGACCGACAACATGATCGGAAAAGCCTTTGACAAAGCTGTCTTCGCGCAATTCGAGGGTCATGTCTTTGGACTCACCCAGATCAACCGACTCGCCTTCGATTGAAGCTTCAACGTGCAAGGTCATCAGATCGCCAAGCTGAGCTGGACGGCTGTCCACAGGCAGCAAAATCGCATGCTCGCGGCGCAGGTGCTGAATCTGTTCATCGATTTTTTCGTCGCTCAGGCTGTCTTCTTCTGCAATTGCAACGGTCAATCCTTTGTACTGTCCCAGAACGACGTCGGGGCGTACTTCGACCACAGCTTTGTAAATAAAGTCTTTGCCCACTTCGGCCTGAACAGCCTGAACTTCGGGTTCGGCAATGGATTCAATCTGTTGGTCAGCCAAAGCCTGTTGGTAAGAATCACCCATGGCGCGCTGAAAAATATCGCGTTTGATTTGATCTGTGTCGAGATTTTGTTCGATCAGATGCTGGGGCACTTTGCCTTTGCGGAAGCCTTTGAGTTTTAAACCACGGCCATAATAGTTAAGGGCGCTGTTATAGGCCTCTTGAAGTGGTTGGCCCTCGACTTCGATTTCGAGATGAATTTTATTTCCTTCTTGCTTTTCGACAGTAACTTTCACGGTTTCCTCCGATTGGTCGACATTCATGTCTTGTGTCCCAGATTCAAGTCCAGGTTTAGTCTGGATTTTGTCCCAGAAAATAGGCCCCAAAATAGGGCCTGGTACAGATTCTGGACTCATAATTTAGCTATGCTGCTTGGGATAGGGGTTGGACAGCATTCTACAGTTTAACTCCAAATCCTCCCAAGTGCCACGGTTTCACTGCCAGGGTCGGGAATTTTAAGCGGTTAGTTTTATGGTTTTACCTAAAATCCTAACCTTTTAAAACCTGAAACGGCACTCTCAATTGCGGAAGACCGTAAAAAAGAGCAACAAAATGATGGGCATCGCAACCACCATTACGATTGAACTGCGTCGGTCTATCCGGCGGGATTGACGCACATCTCGCTTAAAGCTGAAATAGACCCAAACGGTTTCTATCAGCGAACACATGACCGTGAAATAGGCCAGATAATAGACTTTGTCGGTCAGAGTCAAATAGCCCACTGGTGGCAAAGTCTCATTGAGTACCATTTGTAAGGCGATCAAACTCAGCAGACCTGTTACCGCAATCTCCACACGCGATTCAAAAAAGGAGATCGGGATAAAGAAAATCACACCGACCATGACCAGAATAATGCCCACGGGTAAAAAGAGTTTAAACAGATGGAGATGGCGCGGATACCTGGCAATAAAAAGTTGAAAGGTGATCCGGCTATAGGTGTTCTTTTTCTTGAGGGACTGCCCAAAACGGGAATCATAAAAATGAGAGGAACTGACCACATCGTGTTTGAGCGGTTTCCAGCCCTGGATAAAGAGTTCATTGCTGTAACGTGAATCAGCGCTGTCGGGAAGATACTTAATGACTTCTTCGGGAAAGGTTTTATCTTCGAGTTGAATGGTTAAGACCTGTTCATCCAGCGGGTACGAGCTGAAGTTCAGCGGGCTGCTGAGCTGATACTCCATGTGCATTTCTTTGTATTTATAGCCATCAGGCAAAACACGCACACTTTCGCTTTCGGCCACTTGGGTGGCGCCCCATTTTTCATAGCCATTCATGATCTCAAAGGATTCAGTGGGATCCAACGGACCTTTCCAGCGAAACCAGATATAAAAATCCATCCAATAGGTGTTTTGTTTGAGATCGAGATTGACAACCCGGTTGAGATAATAACCCACATAGACTTTTTGCGGGGTTTTGGTAGGCGTTGGGGAGGGGTGGGGGGAGCGGGCCTCTGCTGCGGCCGAAAAAAGGACAGTTAAAAATAGCCAGAAAACAACAAGGACGGGGGATTGAAAGAAATTCCGCTGTTTCAAAGTTTGAACCTGTTTCACCTCTTCTTCTGATTTGATGACGCAGTATAACATACAAACAAAAAACTGCCCGAAGGCAGTTGTGAAATTGGTAAGAGTCAAAAGCGAGAGAGAAACTTAATTGACAGAAGTGACTTGATTGGTCTGGGTCATCAGACGGCCGGGTGCAAACTTCTGGACGCGCTGATTCTTGGTGTCGGTGACATAGACGAAGCCTTCGTTGTCGATGGCAATGCCCCAGGGAGAGTTGAATTGGCCGTTGGCGGTGCCAAAGCTGCCGAACTCAGAGAGGTAGTTGCCCATGCTGTCGAAGCGCTGGATGCGGTTATTGCCACTGTCGACCACGTAGATGTCACCATTGCGGTTGTCGACAGCGATGTCGGTGGGATTGCTGAAAGAGGCGGGCTGAACGCCACCGATGCGGCCGAAGGACAGGGGCAGGCGGTTGCCGTAGCGATCAAATTTGGAAACCACTTGGCCAGCAGGTGCTGCGGCATTGACCACATAGATGTCATCGTTATTGCTGGTGGCAATACCACGCAGACCGTTGGCAGCCATGCGCATCAGGTTGGAAACCCGCACATTTAAGCTGGAATCAAACAGGAGCAGGCGGCCAGAACCGGGGTCGGAGACCACCAGATCACCGGTGCTCAGCACAGCCACATCATAAACTTCGTTAAAATCAGCTTCGACATTGCTCAGCCACTGGCCAGCAGGACCGTAGCGGCGGATCAAGCTGTGACCGGTATTGGCAACAAAGACGTTGCCACCGGCATCCACTGCCACACCATTGGGGCGGCGCAGGGGACGCAGAAAATCGAGACTGGCGAGACGGGCGCCAAAGGAGTTGATGATGCCTCCTTCGCCATTGAGCTGTTTGATTTCGCCGTGGTCATAGGTGATCACGCCACCTGCACCGACAACGTCTACCACGTAGAGATTGCCACTGCCGGGAGCCATTGAAATGCCACGGGGCTGTTTAAAATTGTTGAAAGCGCGAATAAAACCATTCACAGAAGAGGCGCGGAAGGGCACCAGTTCGATGGTTTGGGGCAGGGTGATGGTGGTGCCGGCTTTGATTTCGGCGATGATCTGGTTATTGCTGCTGACGTTGGTATAGTCATTGCGGCGTACGCTCAAGACCTGACGGCCCTGGGGGATATTGGAGAGAGTGAAATTGCCAGTGGCATCGGTCATTGCGACTTGTGCGGGACGAACACCCACGACTTCAACCTGGACGCCGCCGATACCGGCTTTGGTCAGGGAGTCGACGACTTTGCCCATTACTGTGCCGGTTGGCAGGTTGCCGTTGACGGCGGTATCGATATAGGGATTGGGATTGATATTGCCAGGAATGCCCATTTGGGGCTGTTGAAATCCTTGGTTATAGGCATCATAACCGGTGTTGCCATACTGGGGGACATAAGGGGTATAGGCATTGTTGGGGGTGCCACAGGCCGTGATCAGAATGGAGAGGGTGCCTGCTGCCAGGGAAGCCAGTTTTTTGAGCTTGCTTTTCATAACCTTTACCTTTTACTCTCTACAATTTCGCTTTGATAGGTTGGTTATAGAGGGCCAGAAACGAAAACTTACCTAAGCCTGATTTAACATTATGTTAAAAAGAGGAAAAGCTTTTTTCCTCAGACTGAACGTGAAAAAAGTGATTTGAGCTTGCCCCAAAAATTGCCATTGCTTTGGCTGGCCATTTGTTGCATTTGTTGTTGTTTAAATACCGTTACAGCCAAGAGTTTGATCTGTTTTTCGACATTGTCGATCTCGTCTTTGGTAACCAATGATGAGCTGTGTTGATCCAAGCGGTTGTTCTGGCTTTCGAGCATGTTTTTAAGCGAGCCAACATGGGCTTCCATTTGCTGGACTTTTTCTTGTTGCAGCGCCTGATCTTGTTTGAGTTTGTCTTCGAGGGCGCGGTTTTTTTCTTCGAGTTGCCCGATCACATACGTGCTCTCGCTGTAACGGGAGGCCAGGGCCTGGTAATTTTCGACCAATTGGACATAGGTATGGGTCATCTTTTGCAGATCTTTTTGCAAAATGGCCTCGTGCATATTGGACTGTAAATGCTGCAAGGCACCCAGATTCTGCTTGGGATCAGCCACCAGAGCTGGCAACTTTACACTTTGATTGGGTTCCGAGGGGGGGCCATAAATCCCCAAAAGATCGTCGCTGCTCATCTCCGAACGAATCACCTGGGGAGCCGGTTCATGTTTGGAATTTTGTTTGATTTCTTGAGGCTGGAAGATCTGGGCCGGGCTCAGGGGAGCGGCGGAACTTGGAGCCTGTTTGTTTTGCTGGCTGCCAGGTTCGGGCAGATGCTTTTCGGAGGGGGTAATGGCGGCAAGCGCTGTTCGGATTTTTGAAAAGCTTTGGCCCTCTTTGCGCAAAGAGGCCACCTGCTCAAAGAATTGCTGCCAGGCTTCGTTTAAAACGGGTTCATCGTTACCGTATTTGGGCATTTTAAGATTGAGATTGATCTGCCAACTGCGAATAATCGCAGGAGTGACACCCAGGTCTTCAGCCAATGCGGCTATGCTTTTCATAATATTTGCGCCTGTTTCACCATTTATATGCTGCCTCTTATGCTGCCTCTATTGTAACAAATCAAAGACGTAAAATGTGCAAGGGCCACAAATTTTAGCAGGGCTTGCGGCGTCGGTTTTTGTAAAACTTGAATATTTTTTTATCATATCTTAAACCAAACATAAAGCTTGTAACGTCAGGTTGCCGGGCCAAGGGGACATAATTAAACTATCAGAGTGCGTAGCGTATAGAAGAGGTATGTTTACATGAACCGCAGAATCACATTGCTCCTGTCAGGCGTGTTTGGCCTGTTGACGGCCTGTTCTGCCCAGACTCCGCTTTTGGGTGGCACTGCCAATCGGGCAGCCCTTCAAGCTCAAACGGCCAAACGTCCAGTTGTTCTTAAGACCGAAACCGGTCAATTGCGCAAATACCGCCAGAATCAACAAGTGGATCTCAGCCAAAGCCAGAAAAAAGCCACAGCTCAATTGCAACGCGCCTCTGTTTCCCGTGGGGGCCTGCGGGCCTTTAATACCACTGTTGTTCCTGAACCTGAACTGCGCACCACTCCTGTCTTACCGCCCGAAAATCCACCCGCACCCGTGTTGGCCGATCAAAAGAGTCCTTTTCCCCCTCTTCCAGATTTGCTTTCAATGAATCCCCTGCCTGCTGCGCCAGCTGCTCCTGCTGAAGGCACCGCTGCTCCAGGCCAAGAACCCAACGCCAATTTGCCGACTGCCAATCAACCCGGCTCTCCTACTGCAGGCAATGGCTTTCGCTATGATGATCTGATGTGGCATCTGCGCAAAACCCAGACCCAAAAAGCCTGGCAAATTACCCGTGGCAATCCCGAACAAATTGTGGCTGTGATCGACACCGGCCTGGACTATTTTCACCCCGCCTTTCGCGGTCGGGCTCTGATGGGGTTTGACTTTGCCAGCAATGATCCCGATCCGATGGACGAAGCGGCTCATGGCACCCACGTGGCTGGGATTGTGGCCGGCAATGACGGTAATATTCAAGGCATTGCTCCCAATGTCAAAATTTTGGGCATCAAGGTCTTTTCGGCCCAGGGCTTTGCTCAGGGTGATTTTGCTCTGGCCCGCGCAATCCGCTATGCGGTTGAAAACGGAGCTTCGGTGATCAATATGAGTTTGGGTTCTCCGACCCTCTACGACTGTGGTGGCTATTCCGACATGATTCGCGCCGTCAACAGCGCCATCGACGAAGCGTATGCCCAGGGTGTAAGTGTGGTAACGGCTGCTGGCAACGAAGGCCTGGACTTTATCAATGGCCGTTGCAGCGTACAGCAAAATGCCAACCAAATTCCTGTGATTGCCACCAACGAACTGGACCAATTGGCGGGTTTTTCCAATTCTGCCGGTCATGTTCATCCCAAAGCGATCTCTGCACCGGGTGTGAATATCTTCTCTTCCATTCCGATGCGTTTGGTTTGTAATGAGCAGCGCTGTGAAATGCCTTATGATTATATGGATGGCACCTCAATGGCCAGCCCGGTAGTGGCTGGGGCCTTGGCCCTGATTCGCTCTGCGATGTACGAAGATTATGTGCGCACGATTCAGCGCCGCAACGCCACCCTGCCACCGGCTCAGGCCCAACGTACTTTAAAGTTTCGCGAGTTTTTCCACGAACAGGCCCACATTGCCCAAGCCCAGCTTTCGTTGGCCCTGCGTCCGGCGCAATTGGCCGAGCGGCTCTTGCTCAGCCACACCAACAAGCCCTCGCGCAAAATTCCCCAAGGTCTGATCTACGAAGGGCAGCGTGATCCCATCTTTGGTTTTGGTCGCCTGGATATTGGTGCCGGTGTTGAAGCGGCCTCCCGCGTTTTTACCCTGGCGGGACTGTAAAGCCAGGCAAGAAACCCAGGCAAGTCATTTGAAAACCCAGATCTATCTGGCGCGTTACGCGCACCGTCTGCAAACGCGTCAGCAGGCACTTTTAAAACGCAGCCGCTTTTGGAGTTGGCTGCGTTTGGGTATTTTTCTATTGGGTTTTACCCTCACGGTACTCTGCTTTTCGCGTCAAGCACCCGACTGGGGCTGGTTCAGTTTGGGGCTCAGCTGCCTTTTGTTCTTTGTCGCGGTGCGGATCCATCAGACCTACCAAAAAAGCCTCTTCCGCTATCAAATTCTGCTCAACCATCTGCGTGAGCAGGACATGCGTTTGGAACGCAATTGGAGCGACTTACCGTTTCCCCCTGAACCTCAATTAGAGCCAGAGCACCCTTTCGCCAAAGATCTCGACTTACTGGGACCCGCTTCGCTCATGCACCTGGCCGATACCTGTATTTCCCAAGAGGGCAGCCAGACCCTTGCGGATTGGCTGACTCAGCGCATACCCGAGACTTTGCAAATCGGCTACCGCCAACATTTGGTTAAATCTCTGGTGAGCCGGACCCTGTTTCGCCAGGGGCTCTTGCTGCGTGGAGCCGAAACAGCTTGGGAATTTCGCCATGTGCACAAGGCCGGAAAGCATTGGCAGGCTTCTGAATTATTGGACATTCTGATGCGCTATCCCGAACACAGCTCTCCGGGTAAAGCTCTGGCCGGACTGACTTCTTTGGCGCTGATTCATTGGTTTTTTCACGGCTTGGCCTGGCTGGGATGGGTGCCCCCCCTGTTTTGGCAGATTCCGCTGAGTCTGTATATTGTGGGCTTTTGGCTGGCCCGTGGCCAAACCAAGAACCTCTTCCAAGAGGCTTTTCAAATGGACTATGAGGTGCGCAAACTGAGCAAAATTCTGGGCTGGCTCGAAAACTGGGCCAAAGTCCCCGATTTTAAACAGGCCCTGCATTCGTTTGCTCAGGTTTCACCTTCGGCCCTGTTTAAACGCTTGGGGCGGGTGGTGCCGCTGGCCAGTTTACAAACCAATCCGCTGGCGTGGCTGATGATTAATCTGGCCTTGCCCTGTGATTTTTTTGCCGCTTGGCAATTGGCCCGGATCAAGCCCCTTTTATACACCCAATTGCCCAAGTGGATTTCTGCTCTGGCGGAATTGGAAGCGGCAGCTTCGCTGGCCAATCTGGCTTGGCTGCATCCTGATTGGCAATTTCCGGTTTTGGCAGAGTCCAGCCCTTCGGCTGCGCTTATGTCTGGGCATGGCTTGGGCCATCCGCTTTTGCCTCCCGCAAAACGGATCCGCAACCCCTTTCAGATTGAACATCCAGGCCAGGTTTTTTTGCTCACAGGTTCAAATATGGCGGGCAAAAGCACCTTTATTAAAAGCATTGGCGTAAATCTGGCCTTGGCCCAGGCCGGTGGGCCTGTGGATGCTGAGGCCTTGCATTGGCAGCCTGTGCGTCTGTTTGGCTGTATTCGTGTCAGCGACTCGGTGACCGATGGCTTTTCCTATTTTTATGCCGAGGTGCGCCGCTTAAAGCAATTATTGGACGCTTTAAATGTCCCCCAAGCCTATCCTGTGCTGTGGTTGATTGATGAGATTTTTCGGGGCACGAATAACCGTGAGCGCTTTCTCGGCAGCAAGGCCTATATCGAAGCCCTGCTTGAAAAAAATGGCGCAGGCCTGATCAGCACCCACGATCTGGAATTGACCCAGGTGGCACCTGAGCGAATTCAAAACTTTCACTTTCGCGAACAGATCGTGGGACAAGACATGTTATTTGACTATTTGCTTCAGAGTGGCCCCTGCCCCACCACCAATGCGCTGAAGATCATGGCGATCGAAGGCCTGCCGGTGCCAGATCTGAATGTTTAAGATCTCAGCAGTCGTATTTCAGGACCTGAAAAGAATACACAGCCAAAGAAAAAAGTGAACCCTGAAATCAGGATTCACCCTTGAATTGAATAGTGAGCGGAAGCAGAACTGAATCTTGAAAGGATTCAATTTACCTGATAAACAGGGCTATCAGGATTTTTTTAAGAGTTCCGGCTAAAAAATCCACCTGATTCATAAGATTCAAGCTTTTTTCTTGTTTCGGATTTCTAACCTTGGCTCTTATACATTAGTATACGGATTGTATCGTTTTCTGTCAAGAATTTTTTTTGGAAAGCCCGTCAATTCAAAAACCATTTGACGTGGATGTATTCTTGCAGGTAATATGGTATACATAAGTGTATGTGCATCAAACACATTTGTAAGCGGGTCTAACACACCTCAAGACATTTGTCTGGATCCTATGCACACAGACAGAAAAAAGGACAGGAGGGTATACGTGATCGTATACACACATCATCATGAGTAATACCCAGATGAATGACCGCGAATTAGAGGCGTTCCGTGAGGTTCGCAATTCTTTGATTAAACGGGGGCGTCCCCCCTCTGTACGAGAGCTGATGATTGATCTCGGTTATCGTTCGCCCCGCTCCGCAGCCGTTTTGATCGATCGTCTGATTGAAAAAGGGCTTTTGCGCCGCAAACTCGATGGGGGTCTGCAATTATTGGCAGAACCCGAACTCAACCAGGATCATGCCCAAACCGTCAATGTTCCCTTGGTGGGCACAGTGGCCTGTGGCTCTCCGATCTTGGCTGATGAAAATATTGAGGCCGTGATTCCCGTTTCGACCAAAATGGCCAAACCTCCCCACCAGTACTTTTTGTTAAAGGTCAATGGGGACTCTATGAATGAATGTGATATTCACGACCAGGATTTGGTCCTGATTCGGCAGCAGGCCACGGCTGAAAATGGGGATCTTGTGGTGGCTTTGATTGACACAGAAGCCACTGTGAAAGAGTTTCACAACAGCCGCAGCACGATTATTCTCAAGCCCCGCTCGACCAATCGGGCTCACCAACCGATTGTTTTAACCGAAGATTTTCAAATTCAGGGCATCGTAGTGGCTACTTTGCCCAAAGAAGTTCTGAACTAGTCCTACCCTGCCTGTGTGGGCGGCACTTGCAAAGGTGCTGCCCTTTTTGACTGGCCTTTTGAATGTCTTGGGGCAGGAGTTTTGCTCTAACCCTCTGATCTGATCTCTGAGCTGCTGTCTCAATGTATAGTGGAGACAGTTTGAACCTGGAGGACTTTCCTTATGAGCCCGAATACGCGCCCTCATTTTCCCAAACGGGTCTTTGTTTCCGGTGGCAGCAAAGGCATTGGTTTGGCCATTGCCCGCCGGTTTTTGACTGAAGGCTTTGATGTGGCTGTTTCTGCCAGTAGCCAGGCCAGTCTCGATGCCCTGCAGGCGGAACACCCCGAAATCAAGACTTATCTCTGTGATATGGCTTCTAAAGAGGCCGTTTTGGAATTGTCTGAACGTCTTTTGACTGAGTTTGGACCGCTTGAAGTGCTGGTTAATAATGTTGGGCGATTTATTCCAGGGCAATTGCACAGCGAAAGTGATGAAACCTTTGAATATCTGATGCAATTGAATCTGGCCAGTGTTTATTATCTGACCAAACGCCTCTTGCCACCGATGATGGCGCAGCGCAGCGGCACCGTTTTTAATATTTGCAGCACAGCCAGTATCACGGCTTATCCCAACGGTGGGTCGTATTGCATTTCCAAATTCGCCTTGCACGGCTTTTCCAAGGTCCTGCGTGAGGAGATGAAGCCCTATCAGATTCGCGTGGTTTCGGTTTTGCCGGGTGCCACCCTGACAGCCTCGTGGGAGGGGGTTGATCTGCCTCCTGAGCGCTTTATTCCCGCTGAAGACATTGGCAGTATTGTCTGGCAAACCTATTGTCTGAGCCCGCGTACTGTGGTCGAAGACGTGCTTATTCGTCCCTTGGAAGGGGACTTGGGCTAATGCAAACCGTGACCCTGGAACTGTTTAAGGAGAATATGAAATTCTCGGCAGGGCATTTCACCATCTTTTCGGCCACTGAACGCGAGCGTTTGCATGGGCATAATTTTAATGTACATGTCACAATCGAGGCTCAGATTCTCGCCAACGGCATGTGTTTTGACTACGGTCTGTACAAGCGGCGGATTGAAGCCCTCTGCCGGGATTGGAACGAATATTTTATTCTGCCCACCCGCTCGCCTCATTTGCGAATCGAAGAGAGCGAAGAGTATCTCTATGCCCATTTTAATCAGGAGCGCATTCCCTTTTTGCGTCAGGATGTGCTTTTGCTGCCGATCGAAAATGCCACTGTGGAAGAATTTTCGCGGCTTTTTCTCGAAAAATTGACCGAGGATCCTGTCGAATTATCGACTTGGGGGCTTGAAGCGGTGAGTGTGAAAGTCTTTTCCGGGCCTGGCCAATGTGCGGCGTGCACCTGGCGGAAAAGTCCCTCTGCGATCTGAATGATGTCAGAAGATGAATTGATCCAAGCGGGCCTACGCGATTATCGCCAAATACCGCTGCTCTTGGCCCAGGAGCGTTGGCCGGATGCCTTGGCTCTGATTGTCTCTTTGCAGAGCCAGTTAGAGCTCTGGCCCGATTCTGATCGAGAACCGCGCTGGGCGGGTTTAAAAGCAGCGCTGATGCAGTTGGAAAACACCGAACAGGATTTGGATTGGCAGATTGCTCCGCTTGAACAATTACGCTGTTGGCAGGCCCAGTGTTTGTATCATTTGGGCCAAACATCTGCCGCAATTGGGCTTTTGCAGGCTCTCTTGGCTGAAAACCCCCGTGCCGAACTCGCTCATTTGCTGAGCCGTTATCTGCTTTTAAAAGGGGATTCGGAAGCGGCGGTTCATGCCCTGAATCAAGCCCTTCAAGCAGATATCTATTACCTTCCGGCCTACGAAGACCTGACTTATTTGGCCCATTTACACCACCAATATGAAGTGTCTTTTCATTTGCTGCAAATGGGTTTGAGTTTGGGACACAGCGAGCGTCTCTTGGAAGAGTGGGCCTTGGCCTGTACCCAGCCCGAAGCACTGTCTTTTCGCAGCCTTTTTCTCGATTTGATATTGCCAGGGCTTGACGCGCAACGTTTGCCGACTTGTCTCAAGGTGGTTGAGCAACTGTATCTGCAAGCGGAGTATCCACACAGTGAGTTTTTGAGCTACCATCTTTTGCAGGTCTTTCCTGAAAATCCCACGGTTTTAAATCTGCATTTGCTGGCGGCGATGCAATTGTCCCATTGGAGCCCTGTGATTGCTTTGCTCAAAGAAAAATTAAAACTTTGGCCTGACGAATGCGGATTGTGGTACCGCTTGGCGATCGCGTATAGCCGCTGGGATATGCCTTTGTTGGCCCGCCATGCCTTGGCCCAGGTCTTGGCTGGAGACGCACCCGAATCCGAGTTAAAAGCACTGGCCGAAACGCTGTTAGAGGTCTTGCCTGCCACCCGCAGCCTGGATGAATGTATTGCGGAATTGCTCAAAGAAAGTGTCTTGGAACCTGGGTTCTCTCAGGCCATTTTGAAGGCTCCCGAAGATACCTTGGCGGACATTGGGATTGGTTGGAGTGAAGAGCTGGGTGAAACCCTTAAAAAGGTCTTTTTCTGATCGTGTATAATGAAGCATTATCTGGAGACAGAGGCCAATATCCATGCTTAAAAAACTTTTCTCTGCCGGTTTGCTTATCTCTCTGCTGGTCGGTTGCCAAGGTGATCCTGATACAAAAGACCTTGCCCATTATATTCAACAGGATTTGTTTAATTTAGAAACCAATTTCAGAGCTGCTGCGAATCAGTACGAATCGGTTAAAAAAGACAATGAAAGAGCGCAAGTGGGTATTATTAAAACCAAGGTTCTTTTGCAGCTTGATAAATATCATAAGGGTCTGCAATCGCTGGAACCGAAAACAGGTTTGGTCTTGCGTCTGAATGAAGAAGGCATCAAGCGGGTCGAAAAGACCATAGAAAAGATGAGCGAATATCGCAAAACCCTCACCACACGTGACTCCCATCGGGTTCCGATAGTTCGCTCTGAATTGGATGAGTCATTTCGGAAAATCGACGAATGGAAAGATGAGATTTATATGCTCGCCCGTGAAAAGAATATCTCTTTGCCCCAAAGTCGCATTAAAAATTAAGGTTTAAGAGGCTTTTCATGTCATCTGAAGGGGACGACGTTCCACCTGGCTTTATCATCGAAGACGAAGAAATTATTGCCGACTTCATTGTCGAGGCCGGTGAGTTTTTGCAGCAATTGGATCAGGATCTGATTGCCCTGGAGCAAGCTCCCGAAGATTTGGAATTGCTCAACGGCATTTTCCGAGCGGCCCACACGATTAAAGGCAATGCCTCGTTTTTGGGCTTTGCCAAATTGACCCGTTTTACCCACCAAACCGAAAATGTGCTCGACAAATTGCGCAGTGGTGAGATGTCGATGAATCCCGAGATCATGGATTTGATTCTGGAATCGGTCGATGTGATGAAGGCCCTGATGGACAATCTGCGTGATGAGTCACAGGTGGATATCGAGCCCACCCTGCAGAAATTGGAAAAATGCCTCAAAGGCGAGCTTTCGCCCCCCGTGATTGAAGTCAAAGTCGCTGATGTCATTTCTGCTGCTGATTTTGGCGATGAAATGGACGAGATCATTGAAGATTTTAAGATTGAAGCAGGCGAATTGATTGAATCTCTCGATCAGGATTTGCTCAGTTTGGAGCAGACCCCCGATAATCTCGACTTACTCAATCAGATTTTTAGGCCAGTACATACGATCAAAGGCAATTCTTCGTTTTTGGGCTTTGATAAATTGACCCGCTTTACCCATCAATTGGAAAATTTGCTCGATCAATTGCGCAGCGGGGACAAACAGGCCACGCCCGATATTATTGACGTGATTCTGACCTCGGTCGATCTCATGAAGACCTTGATGCAAAATCTGCAAAATGAAGCGGCAATTGATACGGAACCCATGATTGCCAAAATTCAGGCCTGTTTGAATGGGGAGAGCGAAAGCGCAGTTTTGCCATCTGTGACCCGTGTCGCTCCGGCCCCAGAGAAAAAAGCCGAAGCCCCCAAAGTCGAACCGCCCCCTGTTGCCGTTGCCACGCCGCTTGACCTGCCTTCTCCCCGAGTGGAAGCGGTGGCACCAACACCAGCCAAAGCCAAACCTGCCGCTGCGCCTGCAGCCAAGAAAAAGGATCCCGAAGAGGCGACCATTCGCGTGGATGTTGAAAGGCTTGATGCTTTGATGAATCTGGCCGGGGAATTGGTGATCGCCAAAAACCGCCTTCAGCAATTTACCTCTCTGTTTGAGGAGCGCTTTTCAGAAAACGAGCTGACTGAATCGCTGATGTTGACCACCAGTGTGATCAATTTTATTACGGGTCAGTTTCAAGAAGCGGTGATGAAGACGCGGATGTTGCCCATTCGCAAGGTCTTTAGCCGGGTGCCACGCATGGTGCGCGACTTGGCCCGCGACACACGCAAACAGGTCAATTTGATCATGGAGGGTGAAGACACCGAGCTGGACAAATCCGTGATCGAACATATTGGCGACCCGCTCGTGCATATTATCCGCAATGCCGTTGATCATGGCTTGGAAACACCCGAGGAGCGCCGCAAAAGTGGCAAGAGCCCGGAAGGCACCGTCTTTTTGTCGGCCTATTCCGAGGGCAATTACATCGTGATTGAAATCAAAGACGATGGCAAAGGCATGGATCCCCACAAGATCTTTAAAAAAGCCGTTGAAAAGGGTTTGGCTGCATCTGAAGACAGTCTGCGTTTGACTGAACTTGAGATGTTGGACTTTATCTTTGCGCCCGGCTTTAGTACGGCAGAGACGATCTCCAATATTTCTGGACGTGGCGTGGGCATGAACGTCGTCAAAGAGAATATTATGAAGCTTGACGGCCTGGTTGAAATTGACAGCCGTGTCGGAGAGGGCAGCACCTTCCGGATTCAATTGCCTTTGACGATGGCGATTGTGCCCGCTCTCTTGGTCAAATTGCGCGATTTTACCTATGCCATTCCCCTCAATAATGTGGTTGAAACCCTGGTGGTGCAGCCCAGTGAGATTTACAGTATTGACCAAAAGCAGGTCTTGCATTTGCGCGATCGCTTTGTCTCTTTGGTGCCCCTCTCTCAGATTCTCAGCTTGCCCGATACCCCCGACGAGGGGCAAAAGCGCTATGTGATTATTGTCGGCGTGGGTGAGCAGCGGATTGGCCTCTTGGTCGATCAGCTGTTGGGCCAAGAAGAAGTGGTGATCAAGACCCTGGGTGAATTTTTTGACGATGTAGACCTGATCGCTGGAGCGACCATCATGGGCGATGGCAGTGTGGTTCTGATTCTGGATATTGGCCATATTTTGCAGCGGCTCTCGCGCAAAACCCTCTACGTGAGTTAAATATGTTAAAACCGGCTGGCGCAGCATTGATCACGGGTGGAGCTAAGCGTCTGGGACGGGCTCTGGCGCTGCATTTGGCTTCTCAGGGTTATGATATTGCCTTGCATTGCCATCATTCCCGCAGCGAAGCTGAAGCCCTGATTCCGGCTGTTGCAAGTTTTGGCCGCCGCCTGGAAATTTTGACCGCCGATTTGTCCCTGGTTGAAAATGCCGAAACCCTGGTCAATCAGGCTTTTGAGCATTTCCCTGCTTTAAATGTATTGATCAACAATGCCTCGGCTTTTTATCCTGTCGGTTTTGCCGAGACGACCCCGGCCCAATGGGATCAGTTTTACCAATTGCATGTCAAAACCCCGTTTTTTCTGATCCAGGCCTTTGCCCGCCGTTGTCAGGCTGGACTGGTGGTGAATATGACCGATGCCCAGGCCCCGCAGCCAGATTATTTTGCCTACGCCCTCTCGAAACAGAATTTGGGCGATTTGACCCGTTTGGCGGCCCGCAGCCTGGGACCCAAATTGCGGGTGAATGCAATTGCCCCCGGTTATATTCTGGCACCGGTGGCGGGCAATCCCGACAATGCGGCAGAGATTCGGGCCCAGATTCCGCTGCAGCGCACAGGGGCTGTGATGGATATTACCCGTGCCCTGCAGGTTTTTCTCGACAATCCCTATCTCACAGGCCAAACCCTCTACGTCGATGGTGGACTGAATCTGCTCTGAAGATGGTTTTGGATCCAGGTTTGGGTTTCGGCGGGAAAGTCACTTTGTTGCAAGAGTTTGAGTAGAACGCTTGCCTGGTCGGGGTCTTGCACCACTTCTCCCAATTCGTAAGGGTGCAGGGCCTGAAAAAAGTTTTTTTGCAGCTCTGCGGGCGCGGCTGTAAACAGGGCCACTATCAAGGCTCCATCGCCCTTTTGAGGCGCTTCAAGTATCTCTTTGAGGGCTGCAATCTGGGTTTCGGGAGCGGCTTGGCTGATCTGTTTTAGCCAATCCCTGCGGGCCGGTTCTTGGCTGCGTCCGGCCTGCAACTCTGCCAGTGAAATGCTGGGGGCTTGGGTGTGGGCTGTTAAACGGGCTTCGCTTAAAAGCAGATCCTGCTGATTCTGATCTTGTTGATCCAGGGCCGTGAGCAGGGCTTCAAATTGCTGTGTGGAAAGAGTCTCCTCGGGAAACTGCAGCAAAAGGGCCGCCTGTTGCTCTGCAGGAACTTGATTCAGAGCCAGCCGCTCCGCCAATCGCAGCAGTTTTAGCGCGGCGTCGGGGTCTTGGCTCTCGTTGAGGCGCTCCAATAAAACCGGCGGGACACCTCCGGCCTGGGCCATGTGAATGACCCGGTCCAATTCGGCATTGGGAATCCCCAGCCGCAGAAATTGATCGCAAAGGGTTTGCTTTTGGCTTTCGCTTAAGTCTTTGGCTGTGGCCGGATCCTGGTTGAGAATGCTCACTGTAAATCGCCCTCCCGCCTCCATGCGCAAGGGGGTGTAGACGCTGGGGTCACTCGCAGGCCCTGAGAGCCGTGCCAGGGCATCGCCGGAGCCCGGCAGGGGCGGGCCTGTGGGCAATTCTGCCGATTGCAAATGTGTGAGCAAAAAGGCCAGATCGACTGTGTTTAACTCACCCCAGGGGTTGTAGACATAGGCCAGACCAGCTTCGCGATCGACCCGAGTCAGCAGCAGGGCGTGGCCCCCTCCTGGCAAAACCGCGCCGATCACCACCGGGTGGCCCAGGTTGACGGCCGCTTCGGCTTTGTCCAGGTATTCTGCGATGGTATAACCGGCCTCATAATCGCTGGCTTGGTATTGTCCAGCCCCAAACAGGCCATTGAGCAGGCGGGCCGATTGTGCGCTGTCGAGGCCAGTGCTGGCATCGCTGTGCTGGTCTTGGGCATTGCTGTAGTCCAATCTGTCATTGGCGTATTCCATCAGGGCGGGTTGCAAGAGGCGGCTGGCAAAACTGCGCCCACTCAAATCTTGGCTTTCGCTACCGCTCTCGCGCTGAAGGCTGCCGCCCCCCGGCACAAGTGCTGTCGGCACTGCGCCACTGGGGCTGGCCAGGGCGGTGACCATTTGCACATAGCGGACCGGATCGCGCTGGGCCAGCAACATTTCGGGCACCGTGGCAGCACAGGTGCCCCGGCCCCGTTGGTTGATCGTGTGGGGCAGGGCCACATTTTGCAGACTGCTCAAGAACAAGCTGTTGCGCTGCGTTTCTAATTCGGGGCTCAACGGTGCATGGTATTGTTCACGCAGGCTCTGGAGCAATTCGGGGCTGAGGCGTTGGGTTTGAATCAGGGCCGTGAGTGAACTCAAGGCACTTGGCACAAAATGGCCATGTTTGCCGGAGCCGGTGACATGTCCGCCGGAGCTATTGCCTCCCCGGTTTTGCACTTCGGCCCGCAAGAGTGCAGCGGGTTCCAACTCCAGATCGACCAACAATTCAAGCAGGGCCAGTTTCTGCGGCGCTGAAAGTTGGTCAAAGGCCTCGCCACTGTGCTGGCGCAGCAGTTTTTCGGCCAAGAGAATGCCCTTGCTCTGGCTTTGGCTCAGGGCCTGATACCGGCTTCCGGCCTGCAGATTGCCAGCTAAGTCCAATAAACTGCTTTTGAATTGGCTGGCAGCGGCCTGGACCCGCTCTTTTAATGGCGTGAGGGGTTGCGGCACAGAAGGTGCTTCTGGTTTGGCACCGCTGAGCAAGAGGCTGTCTTGGGTCGGCAGCGCTTCGGCCTGGGGCGGGATCAAAGCCGGTCTCTCAGTGGGACTCAACGTGGGCAAGGGCCCGGTGCGTATGCGCTGAATGCTCGGGCTGGCCAGAGCGGCGGGCATGGGAATGGCCTTGAATTGAATCGCAGGCGGGCTGCTATTGTTTCCGCTGTTGAGGCGCATCAGCGTATATTCTCGGCTGGATGTGGTTCTTTAACGGGTGGGTGGGCCAATTCAAGTTGGCGATTGAGGGCGTGATAGAGATCCAAGAGCAGACCCAGACGCACCCCCGCAGAGCCTGTGCTTTGGCGGGTGGCACCTGTTTGCTCCATTTCGTCCAGACAGTGTAAAACGGTCTCGCGCAGGCTGAGCAGCGATGTGTTTGCCAGATCTTTTAAATCCCGCTCCCAGAGTTGGGTCTGCCATTTTTGCTCTGGGGGTGCCAGTTTTAACCACAACCGCAATTGGCTTTCCAGGGCTTGCCGTTCGGGTGAGACTTCCAACCAACGCAGTTCAGCCGTACGGCTTTTGAGGCGGGATACGTGCTGAATCTGCATGGGTTTTGACGCTTTGGTGGGGCTTTTAATGGGT
>JBIKWL010000006.1:0-76032 GCA_044356335.1 Candidatus Sericytochromatia bacterium | reverse complement strand
GCTGTAGCACGCGCAGCACACGATGTGTTGTGTCTTTTGTCAATTCTTGAAGTTAAGTTTTTACAAAATTTGATTGAAAAGGTTGCCCTCCTTTAAGCACGCCAAAGGCTTGTCTCAGTAATTTATGTGCCACAGCTACTAACGCAGCTCGTTTGGGCTTGCCTTTTTCTAACAAACGAAGGTATAAAGCGCGACATTTTGGGTTATGAAAGGCTGCCGACAAGGCTCCCATGAATAAAACACGCCTCAAGCCTGTGTGACCTCGTTTAGATATGCTTCCTCGACCTCTTACTGAAGTCCCGGACTGGTAAGGAGATGGATTAAGACCGGCATAGGCAACTACTTGAGACGCTTTTTCAAAGTTTTCAAACCGGCCACAGTGTGCAAGTAGAGTTCCAATGGTCATTAGACCTATCCCTGGTATACTCTCCAATAGGCTTGTCTCTTCTGTATAAGCTGAGTTTAAAACTCGCGCTAACCCTCTTTTTAATGTTTCAATGCTTTCCGCGACTTTCTCTAAAAGCGCCTGAAAAACGCTTTTGCAGGTCTCCTCTTGAAACACTAAATGGGCAGCGGCTTCCTGTCTGTTGAGGATTTCAGTCCGTATGAGTTGTAAATCATCTAGAGAACGGGTTAATTGCATCAATGCCTCTTGTGCTATTGGTTTTGGTTGCCAAATACTTAAGGCCTGGCTCTCTGCGTATTCAGCAATTAACTGCGCGTCAGAAGCATCTGTCTTGGCGCGTCTGAGTTTCATTTGTCCAAAACGCTTGATGCACAAAGAATTAACTATTGAGACAGGAATTCCCAAGTCATAAAAGCCTTGCGCCAGATTTAAGCCATAGTTACCAGTGGCTTCCATAACCACATGTAGCTCTTGATCTTTAAAATCCGTAAGAATTTTTTTTGCACTTTTGGCATTGTTATGTGGATAGAGCTTGTGTTGAAATCCTTTCTCAGTTCGATAGGCAATATCCAAGGAATTCTTTGAAATATCTATACCTAGAATCATGGTATACTCATCCTGTTTTTAAGATTTAAAGGAACCGATTCTCTCAGAGAACCTAGCATCGTGTTTTATCCAGGCTTATTGGCCTTATGTGTTGTTCAGGATGCTGAGATAAGAGAAGTAGCCTCAACATCGTGTTCAGTCTTGATTAGGACTACGTGCACAGCGAGGCCTGTACTTCTCTCGGTTCCATTTTCCTTTATACAGGATTCACTTCACCTGCTTCTAACATACGATGTGCGCAGCGGGCGGCCCGTATGCCCAGTTCTGGCCTCCCCTGCTCGGAGCGACTCACCCCTCACACGGGTATCTTGACAGGGCCTGAACACCCAGAAATATGGTATTCTGCAGAATCACAAATCATGCTGGGGAACGGCGTATGAAAACAAAACATCTCTTGTTGACAGGCCTGTGCTCCCTGGACTGCACCCCACCCGATCAAGAGGAGCTGTTTTAACATGCCAGGCATTCAACCCCTTTGTGTCTTGGATCTGCTCGATCAGGGCGTGATCTCATTTGCCGAGCGCTTTGAAAGCTTTTTGCAGGCCGAAGATCTGCAGATTCCCTACGAGATCATCGACGGCATTCGGCGCAAAGACGAATTGCCAGAATTGCTCAAACAGCCCTGGGCAGGCCTGCTGATCTCAGGCTCGGTGCATTCGGTCTATGAACAAACCGACTGGATTCAGGCTGTCGAAGCCCTGATCCGCGAAGCGCACGCCCAAAACTTCCCGGTCTTTGGCATCTGTTTTGGCCATCAGCTGATTGCCACCGCCCTCGGGGGCCAAGTCAGCAAAGCGCCGCAATGGGAGTTTGGCACCCACCCGGTCTATTTTACGGGCAGTCACCCCTATTTGGCGGGAGTCGAAAGTGGTGTCTGGACCTCACAAACCCACCAGGATCATGTCAGCGAACTGCCTCCCGGAGCGGAACACCTGGGACTGTCTTACCAAACAGCCCACCAGATTTTGGCCTGTGGCAGTTGTTTTGGTGTACAGTTTCATCCCGAATACACCCCCGAAACCCTGCGCTATTTGGGGCAGCAGCGCGTGCAGCGCTTTATCGACGCCCAGCTCTTTCACAGCCCCGAACACCTCTATATCTATCTCGACACCCTCATGCCCGTCGATGGCGCACGCCAGATCCTGCGCAATTTTTTGCTCAGTCTGGACTATGAAGAGGCGGTGTTGGCTTAAACGCCTGCCGCACAGGCCCACGCTTGGGTTTTTCCAGATAGGGCTGCAGACAGGTCAAGAGACGCGGAAATTTATTCGGCGGGATTTTTTGGCCCGCTTCGAGCTTTTGCACCTCGTAGACAAAGAGATGGGCCCGCGCCGCCAGTTCTACTTGGCTCCAGGCTGCGGCTTCACGGGCCCGGCGAAACTGGGCCCCTGTCCAGGAATAGCGCTCCAGAGAGATTAAACCAGCCCCATCTCAACCATTTTTTCGGCAATTTGCACGGCATTGAGGGCCGCACCTTTGCGCAGATTGTCGGCCACAATCCAGAGATTCAGACCATGGGGATGCGAGACATCTTCGCGAATCCGGCCCACATAGACCGAATCCGTACCCGAGACATCCAGCGGATAGGGAAAGTGCCTGAGTTGGCGGTCGTCGCGGATCGTGATCAGCGGGGCCTCTTGCAGCACCAACCGGGCCTCTTGCGGCGAGACAGGACGCGAAAATTCAATATTCACCGACTCACTGTGGCCATTGGCCACGGGCACCCGCACACAGGTGGCTGTGGTCGGAATCGCCTCGCCCATGATCTTGGCCACTTCGTGGGTCATTTTCATCTCTTCGTTGGTATAGCCATTGGGCTCAAATTCCCCGATAAAGGGAATCACATTAAAGGCAATCGGATAAGGCAAGACCTGAGGCAGGGCGGGCTGGCCGCTCAAGACCTGTTCGGACTGGGTATACAGTTCTTCGATGGCCTTCTTGCCGGCACCCGAGACGGCTTGATAGGTCGAGCAGACAATGCGTTTGATGCCAAAGGCATCGTGCAGGGGCTTGAGCACCACCACGAGTTGCGCAGTGGAGCAATTGGGATTGGCAATCAGGCCTTTGTGGTTGCGCAGGGCTTCGGCATTGACTTCGGGCACCACCAAGGGCACCCAATCTTGCATGCGAAAGGCGCTGGTATTGTCGATCACGATACAGCCCTGCTCGACAGCGGCGGGCACCAGGGCCTTGCTCACACTGCCGCCAGCCGAAGAAAAGAGAAAGTCGATGCCTTTAAACGCTTCGGGCTCGGCAATTTGCACAGGCAAATGCTGTTTGCCCACACTGACGACAGTGCCCGCAGAACGGGCAGAGGCCAGCGGCACCCATTTGGCCACCGGGAATTTGCGCTCCAGCAGGGTCTTGATCATTTCACGCCCCACCAAGCCGGTTGCGCCTAAAATTCCAACGGTGTACTTCTTTTTCATGGTCATCAGTCTTTCTCAGAGATTGGATCTGTTTCTATTTTACCCAAATTTTAGCCAAAGCACGCAAAGGCTCAATGAAAAAGTGGGCCAGCTTGGGCTTTCATGCGCTCAGCCAACTGTCTGCCCAGGGCTTCGGGCTCGGTGGCGGGCCCTTCGATGCGATCGCGCCAAAAATGGGCGCCATCTTCGCTGGACAAATAGCCATAGAGCAGCAGGTGCTCGGGATTGTCGCTTGAAAACAGGGCATAGGCCCCCAGAGGGGTCTGGCAGCCGCCCCCCAAGGCGCGCAAAAACGCCCGCTCGGCACTGCAAGCAAAACCGGTGGGCAGATCGTGTAAAGCGCTTAAAACCGTTTTAAGATCGGCGCGGGATTCAGAGATTTCAATCCCAATCGCCCCTTGACCGACGGCGGGCAACATCAGGGCCAAAGGCAAGACTTGGCTGATACGGTGGCTCATTTGCAGGCGATCCAGTGCGGCTTGGGCCATCACAATCGCGGCGTAATCGCCCCGGTCCAATTTGTTCAAACGGGTTTGAATATTGCCGCGCAGATCCTGAAAAACCAGATCGGGCCGGGCCTGCATCAATTGGGTGCGGCGGCGCTGGCTGCCCGTGCCCACCAAAGCACCGGCGGGCAAGTCTTCGAGTTGAAGATTGCCCTGAGAGACCAAGACATCGTGGGGCGAGTGCCGCTCTAATATGGCGCCCAGGGCCAAGCCGGGGGGCAATTCTGTCGGCAGATCTTTTAAGCTGTGCACAGCCAGATCAATTTCGTTTTGCAGCAGGGCCGTTTCCAATTCTTGGGTAAACAGGCCTTTGTCGCCAATTTGGGCCAGGGGCAAATCCAAAATGCGGTCGCCCTGGGTTTTGATCACGCAGATCTGGGGTTCACAGCCCGGCAATTGCTGTTTGAGGCGCAAAGCCACTTGCTCGGTCTGCCACAGGGCCAGCGGACTCCCGCGGGTGCCCAGGCGGGGGCGCAGAAGTTCAGTCATGTTTGTGAACGTGTCGGTGAGGAGACTTGGCAGGCTCAGAAAGCTCGGTATGCACAAAGCGGTCAATGCCATCTTGGGCATCGAGTTTAAACAGCGCGGAGAGCACATCTGTATACAATTGCTTGCGCTCGGGATCCCGTTCAACCTTGAGCTGTACAACCGGGTAATGAAGGATCTTTTGGGTAATCGCACGGCTGACCCGATCCAGCAAATCGTGGACCTCGGGAGCGACTTCGCCCTGGTATTTTTTCAGGCCACGTTCCATTTCCCGGCTACGGATCTCGTTAAACATTTCGTACAGGGATTGAATCGTGGGCACCACGTCGCGGGTATTAAACCACTCCAAGAAACGCGCCATTTCGTCGGCCAGAATCGTCTCGGCCAAGTCCTGACACAACATGCGATTTTCGTAAGAACGCTCCACCACCTGCTGGAGGCGGTCCATATCGTAATAAGAAACCCCTTCAATTTCAGCCAAATGGGGATCGATATTGCGGGGAACGGATAAATCGATGAGCAGAACAGGCTGCTTGCGCTGAGAAAAGGCCGCTTGATGGCTATAATCGACCAAATAATGATCGGCAGCCGTGCAGGTAATGACCACATCGTGTTGGGCCAATTGATCTGGCATCTCTGCCAGGTCAACCACGCTGCCACGTCCGTAGGCGGCCGCCAGTTCTTCGGCCTTGGCACGGGAGCGATTGGCCAAGGTCAGGGAACACGGCGTTTGGGCCAAATGCATCAGAGTGACCTCACCCATTTTGCCTGTGCCCAGCAAGAGAATCCGGGGTTCCCGCTGCAGGGCCTGGGCATATTCACGGATCAAACGGGCAGAGACCGAGCCAATCGAGGCGGCACCCTGATTGATCGCGGTTTCGCTGCGGACCCGTTTTCCGGCCCGAATCGCGGAGGTAAACAATTGATTGAGGACGGCGCCAGAGGCTTCAGCCACCTGGGCATCCAAAAGGGCATCTTTGACCTGGCGCAGAATTTCATTTTCGCCATAGACCATCGAATCGAGGCCTGCAGCCACCTGAAACAGATGTTGGGCTGCAAATTTATTGTAAGCGGTATACGAAATATCCTCAAAACAGTCAGGACTCAAAGCCGCATGTTCACAGAGCAGGTTTTTGAGCACTTCGCGTGAGGCACTTAATTGTTCGGTTAAAGCATAGATCTCGGTGCGATTGCAGGTCGAGAGAATGACTGCTTCACTGATTTCAGGGGCCTGTTGACAGGCCGCCAAGGCCTGCGTAAGCGTATCACCTGAAAAAGCAAAGCGTTCTCGGATATCGAGAGAGGCTGTGCGGTGATTGAGTCCCAGTAAAATAAATTGCACGAAACTGTCCTTCTGTATTGTGTGCAGCGAAGATGAGTTTTATTTATTCATTCTATCCATTAATCTATCATATTTTATAGCCTATTTCAGACCGTTTGCACTTTGATCTATATCAATCAATCCAGGGGATCTTGATCAAGTCAGGGTTTAAGCGAAGCCACAATCAGACTCTTTTTTGACATCTTGATCTGTTTTTAATGTTTTTTTAAGCAAGTTTTATTCGTGTGATAACGATAACTTCTTCAGTAAGACCCATATCTGTTTTGAGAATATTGTTGTAAAAGGTAATGCGCCATGAGTTTGACCATTAACGGAGTCAGCATCGCCGTTCAGGGAGTAAGGGCCCTCAAGCCCGGTATCACAATTGAACAGGCCGCCTTAAAGACCAAAAATAATGGCTTAGATGAAGTTTTTTTCACCTCCAACGGCAAAGCCTATGTGGCTTATGGCGATTCTTTGAATATCAGCGCACTCAAAAAGAACAATATTCCCACCGTGGCTTTCGACAGCCAAAAAGCAGATATCGTGGCCTATGACGACGAAGCCAACAGCATGATGGAAGGGGCCAAATTGGGCGCCATCAAAGCGATCAAAGACAGCAGCGACGCCGTCTTTGGTGCCGTCAAGAATATCATTACCACGATTGGTCCAACCGCAGGTGTGGCCGGTGGTGTGGGTCTCGCTGGCTACAGCATTTATCAGATGGTCAAAGCCTCAGGCCAAGGCGCCGCAGTCGGTGCCGTTGGTGCCAGTTTGGCCGCAGCTCCCGTTGGTATGCCCCCCGGATTTGCCGGTGGTATTTTAGACGCCCTGAAATCAGGGGTTGTCGGCGGCTTGAAGCTGATCGCCATCGCAGGTGGCGTCGGTGCCGGTATCACCATGACCTATGGCGCCATCAAAGGCGCCATGGAAGCCAAAAGCACCAACAAAGACCTCAGCACCATTGCCAGCATCACCGAAGACGGCAGCCGCCCCACCAATGGCGGAGCTGCCCTGACCAACTTTAATCCCGGCAATGGTTATTCCACCCTGCCCAGCTTGCCTGGCAACAATGGTCCGGCTGTCGGTCAACCGATTGGGATCAATATCCAAATCACCCCCCAAGGTGGTTTCAGCAGCGTCAGCAGCATGATGTCTCCGCAACAAATGATGAGCATGCAGCGCCGTTAAGCGTCGATTTTAAACAAAGATTTTCATAACAGATATCAGGGCCAACTGGCCCTGTTTTTATTTTAGGGGGAGACAATGAAGCCGATTGTGATTGGTTTGGTTCAAATGAACCAGCGCTTCTTTGATCAGCGTTTTTTGCCCTATTCGGTGGCCCTTTTGCAGGCCCAGGTTCTGGCCCAGAGCCAGAATCCACAGCGCTATCTCTTTTTATTGCCGGTCTTTCAAATCGAAGCTGTGGAAAAGACTGTGGAAAAATTGCTGGCTGCAGATCTTGTCGCATTCAGTGTCTATGTTTGGAATATTGAGCGCTCCCTGGCAGTGGCTGCGGCCCTCAAAAAAATCAAACCGGAGATTTGGATTGTCTTTGGCGGTCCCCAAGTCCCGGATCGGGCCGAGACGTTCTTAAGACAACACCCCCAGGTCGATCTCTGCTGCCATGGCCCCGGCGAAGAGCTCTTTTTGGCCCTACTCGAAGCCTATCCCCTGCGCCCTTGGTCAGAACTGCCAGGCGTGAGCTATTTAGATGCGCAGGCTCAATTTGTGCACGTACCGCGCGCACCCTGGAAACGCGATCTGGCAGAAATAGCCTCGCCCTATCTTTCGGGGGTGCTGGATCCGCTTTTGGCAGCTCACCCCGATGAACATTGGATCGCCTCCTGGGAAACCAATCGGGGCTGCCCGTTTTCTTGCAGCTTTTGTGATTGGGGTTCGGCGACCGGCAGCAAGGTGCTGCGCTTTCCGCTGGAGCGCCTGATGGCCGAAATCGAGTGGTTTTCTCAGCGCCGCATTCACTCGCTCTTCTGCTGTGACGCCAATTTTGGCATGTTGCAGCGCGACGAAGAACTGATCGCTGAAATTGTCGCACAACACAAACAGACCGGATTCCCAACCGATGTACATACCCAAAGTGCCAAAAATGCCACCGAAAAGGTCTACCGCATCCAGACCACCCTCTCCGAAAATGGCCTCAGCCGAGGTGCGACACTTTCTTTTCAATCCCTTTCTCCCAATGCCTTGCAGGCCATTCAGCGCGAGAATATCTCCCTCGAGAGTTACCAGGAGCTGCAAAAGCGCTTTAAAGCGGCGGGGGTTCCGACCTATACCGATCTGCTGATCGGCGTGCCTGGCGAAACCTTGGACTCATTTGCCCAAGGTCTGGAAGCCGTGATTCGCGGTGGCCAACACGAGCAATTGCGTTTTTATGAAATTTCGCTGCTGCCCAATGCGCCAATGGCCCAGCCGGAATACCGCAAAACCCACCAATTGGAAACCCTGTTTGTGCCCGCGGTGATTCCCTGGGGCCCACTTGAGGACTGGCAGAAACCCTTTGAGACCTATGAATTGGTGGTGGGCAGCAGCAGCTTCAGCCGCAATGACTGGGCCCAAATGCGCATTTTGGCCTGGATCACAGATTTGCTCTATTTTTACCAAAGGGCCCTGCAATTGCCCTTGCTCTTGCTGATGGAAATCGAAGAGCTGTCTTTGGTTTATTTGCTCCAGCAATGGCAAAACTTAAAAGCCGAGCGCGCCCCGCTCTCGCATCAGATCCACACATTTTTGCAGGCCCGTGTGGCGGGAATTTTGAAAGGAGAGCCACTCTATTCTCCTGGCCCCGCGATTCCTGGTCAGCCCGAGAAAATCTGGCTTTCAGCGATTAATTTGGTCTACCACGGCCTGATCGAAAACGAATTGCTCGATCGCTTTTTTGACGAGACGTCTGACTGGCTACTGGATGAATGGCAGGCGTTGAAAGCACCGCGTTTGCCCCAAGGGGTGCTGGCAGAAAGTCTCGAAATGGCGCGTTCTCAATTTAAAGCCAGCTACCAATTGCCGCACCGACGTCTCCAGTCCCAGTGGAATCTGGAAGAGGTCTATCAGGGCTTGCTCAGGGGTGAAAGCCGACCTTTGGTCAAGCATTCAGCGCTGCTGACGCAATAACAACCCCAAGAAAAAAGGCACCCCCAAGAGCGCCGTAAAAATACCAACGGGGATCTCTTGGGCCGGGAGCAGATTGCGTGAAAGCCCATCGGCCAAGACCAACAAGGCTGCACCCGCAAAAAGCGAGGGCAGAAAAAGGATGCGAAAATCTGTGCTGCGGCACAAAAAGCGTGCCATATGCGGCACAATCAGGCCCACAAAGCCAATCACACCACTGACCGAGACCACGGCAGCAGCCAGCAACGTGGCTGAAAAAATGACCTGGTTTTTGAGCCGATCAACCTCCACCCCCAGATAAGTGGCCGACTCTTCACCCACCTGCAGGGCATTGAGCGCTTTGAGGTGCCTCACAAGCAAAAGTGTGCCCACCCCCCAAAAGGGCAAAAGCACCCAGGCATCCTCCCAAGTGCGGCCCGCAAAACTACCCATGATCCAATAGACCACGGCCTCCATCCCTTCGCCGCGCAAAACCAAAACCAAGGAAAGCAACGAAGAGCTGAGCGCACTTAAAGCCACCCCTGCCAAAAGCAGGCGTTCAATCACCATTTGGCCCTGTACCTGGCCCAGGCGATAGACCAGCGCCATCATGCCCAAGGCCCCCAAAAACGCTGCCAAAGGCACCGTGTTAATGCCCCAGAGCTGAAACTGCCAGTTGAGGACCAAGGCCAAGCCAGCCCCCAAGGCTGCGCCCCCAGAAACCCCAATCACAAAGGGATCGACCAAGGGGTTGCGAAAAAGCCCCTGCAAGGCCAAACCTGCAGAGGCCAGACCAGCCCCAGCCAAGGTCGCCAAAACCATGCGCGGCAAACGCAATTGCAATAAAATTAGCTGATCGGTCTCGGCCAAAGCCGGAGAACCACTTAAAAGCAGCCAGACCTCATGCCAACGGGGCAAATCAGGGCCAGTGCCCCAGCCCCAAACCCCCAACCAGACCAAGGTCAGCACAAACAGCCCCGAAATTACCTGCAACAGGGCCCGCACTAAAAAAACACCTTAAGTGCCCAAATCAGGCGCGCCCAGGGCTGAGACGGCGACGGGCAGCAGGCCCAGCTGTGGATTTTTGTTTTCCGACAGGTGCTTTGCCTTTGCGCAAATGGCTGAAACGGTAGCGGTTCCACTGAAAAATGGCCAATGCCATCAGGCAGAGCAGGGTGATCTGCCAGGGCAATTGGGGTAAGACATAGGCACCGATAAATTGCACGGGCACCATCTGAAAATAGACAGCGGCATAGATTGCCCCCAAAACGTGGATCATCACCAAGGTCAACACCGCCGCCAACAAATAAGGGCCCGGCAAAGGCACGCGGCGGGGGTGACGATGCAACAAAAGACCACAAAACCAAGCCGCCGGAATCAGGCTGATCAAATAGCCCGTGGTGGGCTGTTGCAAATACGCCAAGCCACCGCCGTTATAATAAATCGGCAGGCCCATCAAGCCCAACGATAAATAAACAATCAACGTCAATGTGGCCAAAGGCGTACTCAAAAGCAAGATACAGGCCATCACCACCAGCAATTGCAAATTGGCAGTATAGCTGCCCACATAGAACCAGGAGCTGGTTAACCAGGGCTCAGCATCGGGCAATTGGGGGGCCAGAACAGAAAAATAGGGCATGCGCAAATGCACAAAGGTCGAGAGAATGAGAAGGGTGAGAAAGAGGGCCATCCCTTCGAATCGAATCAGCACGCGCAGCATGGGGTTGCTCCTGAAAAGCTTGGGTGTCTGACTATTCTAACATGAGACCCAGACCGGTTCAGTGACGGGAAATCCAGAATTCGCCCTCAACAGCCATAGGGATAACAGCCAGAAGAATAAGGCAGTTCAGCCTCTTCATAAGCCCCCATGCTAAAACCCGCCCCAAAAGGCCGGGCCCGCCCCACGATGTCAAAACTGGGAGCCAAAGCCCCATTGCCAGCATCAGCCACATCACTTTCCAAAGGCGGAATCAAGCCATCGTCTGCAGTCATCCAGCGCTGATCATTGCCCCGTGGTTGATAGAGATCTGCAAAGGGAGTTTGAGAGAGCGTCCTATTTCCACCCAGATCTTGAAAACTCGCTCCCGTCACTGGATGGGTCAAAACCCCCGCCAACCCTTCTTCAAGGCCATTATACGCCAATTGCAATTGGCCTCCTGCCACAGAAATATCCCGACCTGGGTTGTGCCAGAAAAGACTGTTATGTAATTCCAGGCGGCTGCCATTTTGCTGGATGCCAATGGCATTCCCGCCATCACTGTTTTCAGTGCCATTGCCCACAAAGCTGCCTTGGGTCAGACGAGGTTGAGCCCCCGCAACAAACAGGGCCCCACCATCACTCAAGGCAAAATTATTCACAAAAACCACATTTTTGAGTACGGGTGTGGAATCACTGGCGGTTTCGATCTGCAGCCCCCCCCCAGTGGCCTCTTGCTGATCGGAATTGGCAGCCTGATTGTTTTCAAAGACCATATTCTCAAGCTGTGGAGAACCACTTCCCAAAATGGCCATGCCACCGCCACTGCGATCAGCGTGATTGTCTCTGATGACCAAATTGCGTAAGCTGGGAGAGGCGTTTTGACACAAGAGCCCACCGCCTTGCAAAATTAGACCGCCGGTCTCCGCTTGACCAGCCTGAAGGATAAAGCCATCCAAAACCGTGGTGGCAGATACCCCTGAAGCGGTCACCACGTGATAACTATTGTCCTCCCGCGAAGTTCCCTCAGCCTGATCATTTTCGTTGAGATCCCCACTCAAAACCGTGGGATTGTTTCTGATCTCGCGATCTAGGCGGTTTCGCTCATGACCTGCAAAGCCCCCATACACACCCACGTTATTTTTGAGCTGAAAAGAGAGATGGCGATCCCCTTCTGCCTGGTCGGGGGTATAGATCCCTTCCGCAACCCAGATTTCATCCCCACTGTCAGCATTGGCCAAAGCAGCCTGCAAAGAAGGGGAAACGCCGATCCAGGCTTCTTCTCCCTCACCAAAACCAGCCACGCTCATCAGATGTTGAGCCACAAAGAGCACTTTATTGGTCACTTCAAAGTTCTCTGGTGAAGTCATTTGTCCTCCTTCGCCATAAAGGAGCGTGATCTTGCCACTGCTTGCTCCTGCAGGAATCTGAACCAGCAATTCTGTCTCCGAGATCTGCTGAAAAGAGGCCTCGGTTTGATTCACTTTAACGCGAAAGATATTGTCCAGCGCCAAACCTGTGAGGGTGATCCAATCGCCAATCCGCCCCCTGTTGGGCGTCACCGCATCCAACCCTGTACGCGTAAAACCAGTATAACTTTCCGAGGATGAGCCAATTTCAAGCCGAATCACCTGCTCACCCACAGGGCCATCAGGCACACGGACTTCCAATTCTTCATCAGAGGCATTGAGTATTTCTGCTTGTTGTTCACCAATCCAGACCCGATTGCCAGCCAAAGTCTCATGAAAACCACTGCCATAGATCCTAAATGATTCTCCCGCAGGAACCGAAAAGCGAGAAAGGGAGTCAATCACAGGTTTTTCTGCCAGCACAGGAATCAGGCCCAAATCCAAATCGTGCCCCCCACTGACCACCACTTGGCGATCGGGAGGCGTGTTATATTCTGCTCCCCCTTCAACCCAATAAGACAGATCCCACAGACCCGAACGCAGGCCATCCAAACGAAAAACGCCATTGGCCGTCACTTCTAAAATCGGCTGACTGAGATCAGAGGTTTGAATCACCAGGTGATCCCCTTCTGCCAGGCCCTGTACATGTCCCACCAATTGACCCAAAGGCAAAGCGTAATTTTTATGGGGGTCCAAAAGACCCAGATTGCCATTGAAGGCCAATAAATCTGCAACCAACAGGGCCACATCGAGCTGCAAAGGATGTTGCAGGGTATAGAGATAATTGGGGCGCGTGCCCTGCAGACCCGTGATCTGATCGAGAAAGGCCTGTAACCCAGCCAAGTCGAGCCCCTTGGCTAAATCGAGTGAAGCCTGTAAAAGAAGGCTCAAAATCTGGGCCAAAGGGGTGGTCCGAAAAGTCACTTCCCGGCTCACGGGTGTGCTGTCGAGCCCCACGGGAAAAACCGCTTCGATGGTCGAACCCGGTATGGGCTGTTTATGGCTGTCAAATGCAGTAATGCTGGCAAAACGCAATTCACCTGCGGGAATATTTTCAAAGACAATATTCAAAGGTTGGCCTGTATTTTCAATCAAATAGTCCTGTTCAGGATGTTCCGGATCGCGCAGGGCATTCAGTGGATAAATCGGGTCCACAAGTGGGGGGGCCTTGAGACTGAAACGCAAATAGGCAAAATTGGCAAAATGGCTTTCGGAATCTTGGGTGCGAAAGCCTTGAAACAAAGCGCGCGGAACCTGAATCCGCATTTGAACGGTGGTTCCTTGGCGGCCCGCAACATGAATTTCAACGGTCCCCGAAAGAGCTGGAGAATTCTTTTTACCCGGCATCAGGACCGGGGCAGAATGGGCCTGAGAAATACCCGCAAGAGTCTGAGGCCCACTGACAGAGGGAGGAAGCGCCTGACAAGCAGCCAGGGCAAGAGTCAAGCAGAGTCCATAGATTTTTTTCATTTTAATGATAACCTCCATCAAGTTGTACCGCGCCCATTTGAATCAAAATTGCCGTCGAAAAAGCCCCACTGGCTGTCTGGACCTGGATCTGACCCAAGCGGGCCAAAGCAGGAATTTCCACTTGAATCTCATGTTCGGTCAGAGAGACAACTGCAGCGGGGTAAAGCCCATCAAATTGAACCTGAACTGGCGGATAAAAATGTTGTCCCCGCAGGATCAAACGGCTGCCAATATTGGCATGAAGCGGACTGACCGACTCCAGCACAGGGGCCGGCAAGGGCGTTGCCGTTGGAGCGGGGTCACTTCCACCCCCTGTGGTGCGGGCACCTGTAGCCAGGGTTTGAGCGACCAGGGTCACCGCCCCACTCTCACCCGCTTGGTTGTGGGCCCGCAGCAGAAAATGATAACGGGTCTGTGGGCTGAGCCCATTCAGGGAATAGGTTGTATAGTTAAGACTATTACTCAATAATTGCCCATCCAGCCTGAGGCTGTAGGCGCTTGCGCCATTGACAGGCTCCCAGGCCAAACGCAAATAGCTGTCTCCCGCTTCGACCAGATAAAAAGCCAAAGGAGAGGTGGGCACCGTGTTCGGCAAGCCACTGACCACTGGGCTGGGAGAAGGTGTCACTTGCGGAGAGGCCGAAATCTGCGGGGCAGGAGAACCAGAGGCCACAAGAGGCGGGGCAATAACCGGGGATGGCAAGCCAGAGGCATTGCCCGCACTGCGTTTGCGATCCAGTTCGGCTTGAATTCGGGCCCGCAAAACAGGGTTTAATTGAGCAGAGCGAAGCAAACGCGTCAATTGGAGACTGCCCATCAGAGCCAAAATACGCACCTGCACGCCTTCGGGTTGGCCGGAGAGCCATTCAGGCACAAAGGCCTGCCAGCTCTCCAAGACCCTTTCAGCCAAAAAGGGAGCCTTCAGCGGCAAGCTGCCTGTCAGTTTTTGCTCAAGCCATTGTCCCCATTGTGCCTGCCCTTGGGGACGTGTACGCAGACGCAAGAAGGCCTCTTCAGCGGGGATATCTGGCAGATTCAGCGTCGTTTGACCGGCAGGCAAAAGCAAAGAAAAACGCCAGGGCTGTGCATCTCGAAGGGCCTTGCCACTGAGTTCCAACTCCAATTCCAAAGGCAAAGGCCAAGCAGCCTGCAAGTCGAGTTGCAAGGGATTTAAAATCCCGACCAGCTCCATTTCGGCCTGGGTCAGCATGGCTGGACGGATCTCCACCGACACCTGGGCCCGGCTCAAGGCCTTGTGCTGATCATAGGCCACGACGGTGACCTCTTTGGGGCCCACGGGCAAAGACAGACGGTAGCTGCGCGCACTGGGCAATAAAGCGTTTATTTCGGTTTCCAGTGGCTGGCTCAGGCCTGCACCACGAATGGAAATCTGAAAGAAGCGGGTCTGCTCAGGTATTGCAGCCAGCGTGAAGCTGGCAGAGGGATGTTGCCAACGAAAAGCCAATTGCCCCGCTGGCAGAGGTGACACGGCACGAAGCTGACAGCCTCCCAAGCTGATGATCAAAGCCAAAAGTCCCAGCCAACGCGCAGCCATGATGTGTTCCTCCTGAGAAGATCTCTCCATCCTCAGTGTAGGGGCTTTTGGGCTGGCCCTCCTTGAGAGACGTCAAGCGCAGAGCTTGATTTTAATCAGCAAATCAGGGGCAGCGATCTGCCTCTCAGCGAGAGGGATCGGCCAATTTTAAGCACTGGCTCAGGGTCTGAACAGAAACTGGAATCTCCGCAAAAGAAGGGAGTTGGCAAAGTGATTCAAATGGCTCTAAATAAATAATTTTCTGAGTGTGAATCCCCCTATTAAACGGGTGGGTAATGACTGTTTTTTCAGAGTAAATGATTTGATAGTACAAAGACTCGTATCCCCAGAGGGTCTTGGCTGGAAAAACAAGGATGTCGACAGATTTAAACAGGTCTTTTAATTGTTTTTGTGCTTTAAAATCCGTCAAGATGGAGATGTTTGGAATACTTTCAAGGTCACATCCTTGGCTGATTAAATAATCTGAGATCTCTTCTTCTGGATAGTGGCTGTCATCACAATCATACGTGCAAATAAATAAAACACAGTTATCTTCTGGACTGTGCCCCTCAATATAAGCCAGGATGGTTTCTTGCCATGAAAAGATATTTTCAGGGTCATAGAAACAGAGCAAATTCCTTTGGCAAGCATCTTCAAGGGCCAGACTCACCCCACCCAAATAAGTTGATTGATTGGGACTTGGTATTTGTTTAATGGTGTTTTCAAAACCCAATTGTTTCATTTTGAATTCCGCAAGGTCTGTATTGACAATTAAAAACACGTCTTTGTATATGAGCGGATCATATTGTTGGGCAAGAAAGGTACCGACATTGGCAATTGGATAAATACTCGGCTGATAAGCTGAATGTGCGATATCAACGGATTTATCCTGTTCTGCCAAAGCTGGGAGGAGTTTAAACCACTTGTCCTGATATTGAATATAATTATCGCCGTTCTCTCTTCCAATCAGCATATAAATTATATTTGCAATTTTATCAGACATAATCGACCATGACGACGTTTTTTCAGCTATTTCTTTAGCTCTTTTTATTTTATCGCTGTTATCAGCATAAAAAGCCTTAACAATTACCTCTTTTATGTTTTCTGGATCCCAGGGATCACAATAATAAAAAGCATCTTTAAATTGCTCATCTTGGCCTGAATTTTGGGTTAAAACCACAGGCACACCGATCATTGCTGCCTCAATAGAAGAAAGGGGAGAGACCTCTGAAAAACTCGGTAAAACAAATAGTCGGGCGTTTTGTAACGCCGAGAGCAACATGTCCGAAGATACATCCTCAAAATGATAAACCTGATTATTGCCCAGATCTTGGCATAATTTGAGATAGCCTTGCTGAAATTCTCTGCCAATTAAGACAAGTGGGATCTCGGTTTCCCGTAAGGCATAAGCCAAAAAAAGTTGATTTTTGTTGGCTTGGATCCGTCCGACACAAATGATATAATCATTAATTTTGTGTGTATCCACAAAAATGTTTGACTTTTCTTCGACAACACCCGCAAAATTACAGCCATTAAAAACCAGTTCGAATTCTTTGTAATCCCGTTGGGGGAATAATAGATCCATTTCTTTTTGACTTTGTGGAATAAAATAATCACAGGACTTGGCCAGTTCCTTGTAAAAGCGATTATTCCAATTTGAATCTAATGCTAACTTATTTAAAATTGATTGTCTTAAAAAATTTATATTTTCAATACAAAGCAAATTTTTGTGATTAGAAGTAATTTTTTCTTGCAGATCATGCTTAAACATACCAATAAAGTAGTCCGAAACCTGACTCTCTTCAAAGCAGAGAGAAGCGATGGGCATGCATAATTTTGGCAGATTACTTTGATTTAGATAATTAAATTTATATATTTCATGGTAGTAGCCAACAACATAGATACAAGCATAAACTCTGCTATCTAAGCGGCAAGCCAGTGAAATATCTGAGCAAATACCCGCATGTTTAAGCCTTGCACGGCTTTTGAATAGCTGTATATCAGCGCCACCCATGGCTTGAACAGAATCCGGACGCATCAAAATCAAAAGGCGGGTATGCAGATTAAATTTTCTATTTTTAAAACCATAGACAATTAAAATATCAGAAAAGCTTTCCCTGTCTATTAAAAAACAGCTTGCTTGAATTCCAATTTCCATTTCTTTTCTGATGACTTCGGGATTTGTACAGGAACGCGGTACAGCAATTAAACAGAGACCTCCGTCTTTGACCATCCGCAAAGACGATGTCAGCCGGTTTAGATCTTGGCATTGCCAATCAACCAAAATATCGATGGATTCAGGCAGTGTCTGATTGAGTTCAAAATAATTGAGTTGGCTTTTTAAACAGCTATCTTTGAAGCTGTGATCATTTTGAATCAGGCTCAAGACGTTTACTTTTTCTGATTCAGGGTATTCAGATGCATAGAGATGCTTTAAAAGAGAGGAACGCCATGTTACCTGTTGATAATTAAAACCATACTCTTCTGTGTAAAAGAGTAAATCCATTTTTAATTTAATTGAACGAGAAAAATCATCTTCATCTAATTGATATTGAGATAATTTTATCGTTTTAAAAAAAATATTTTTAAAATCACCTCGGTAGAATGCACTTAAAATCTCGAAAGGAGAACAGTTTAAATCATGCTCTATGATGTATTTATAGATGGACTTCAAGTCTTCATGCATCAGATCCTTATTTTTATCCAATTCGGATCTGGCCATTTCGACACTTTTAGCTCTGTCTCCAATTAAAAAATCAAATAACACAATGTAATAATTACAAGTTAATTCAAATCCAACAATTTCATCTTCCAATAAATAAAAATCTGAATTATTTCTCTCATAAGAGGCATATCCCTTTTGAAAATAATCCTGGGCAGAAAAGAGACTTTTTTTGATGATGTCCAAAGAGTCATATCTGTCAGATAAATAAACTTGATTTGAATAAAAATGCATTTCACCCAAATGGTAGAAGCTCATCTTTTTTTCAGCCTGCAGACCAAAGCAAAAAACCAAATAGCTTTGCATCAGATCCATATGTGCCAAAAAAGAATCCATTTGCAGAGAGGAGGGCTCACTGTTTTTGAGCTGTGGATAAAGTTTTTCGAGAGGGTGCACAGGCTTATGTTTATATTACTTTTATTTTGCTATTAATCTTCAATAAGCAGACAGAGCAATCGAACGTAGGAATTGTAAATTCAATCGCAGTTTAAAGCAACAATAGCCACTTCAGCTTGATTCCAATCGGCAAAAAAAAGGAATATGCTAAACTACAGAGCAAACCCCATCATTATTTCGCCGGGAGAGAGACCCTTATGCAGCTCGTTAAACCGTGGATTCGCTTGAGTATCGCCGCTTTGTGCACAGGGGCATTGCTCTCTCCGCTGAGCGCCTGTCGCCCTCCCGACAGCAATAAAAAAGTCTACCGCAGTGCCTTTGAAGGAGATGTGCCCTCGCTTGACCCGATTCAAATCGGCGATACGCAGTCCCACGATGTCGGCCACAATATTTACAACGGCCTTGTGCGCTACCGTCCCCGGATCACGGGCCCCAACCAAAAGCTCTCAGATCTGGTGCCCGATCTGGCAGAGTCCTGGAAAATTTCGCCCGATGGCAAAACCTATACCTTTCAACTGCGCAAAGGCGTTAAATTCCACAATGGCGACGCATTCACCGCTTCGGATGTCAAATTTTCGATTGAGCGCCTGGCGGATCCCCGCAATGCCTCCAAAGGCATGTGGACCCTCGATGGACTTTCATTGGCCGGGCTCGAAGCGTACCAAAAGGCCTGCCAAGCGGGCCAGACCGTTCACCTCGACAGTGTCAAAGTGATCGACGACTACACCGTCTCGATTACCCTCAAAGATGTCATTCCCTTTGCCTTACACGTGCTCGCAATGTCTTATTATTACGTCGTGCCTCAAAACGAAGTCAAAAAATGGAAAGATCAATTTTCTTTTCACGCCACCGGCACAGGCCCCTTTATGCTCAAAGAGTGGAAGTCCAACCAAAAATTGGTGCTGGTCAAAAACCCGAATTTCTTTGAGCCTGGCATTCCAAAACTCGACGAACTGCGCTTTTATATCGTGCCCAGCGAAGATATTCGCCTGCTCTGGTTTGAAAACGGCGAATTGGAGCATCTCGAGCCCCCGATTCCCGCCGCCAGTTTTGACCGCATCCTGACCGATCCGCACTGGAACAAACTCGGCAACAAAGCGATTCGTAAAATCGAAAGCCTGAATGATCCCGCCCAATCCAACGTGATCAAAGACAAAGAGTGGACCATTCAGTATCTGGGTATGGACACCCAGTCTGAGCCCTTTAAAGACAAAACCGTGCGCCAGGCCTTTAATTTTGCCGTGAATAAACGCAAGATCATCGACGTGGTGCGCAACGGGCGCGGGATTCCTGCACGCGGTGTCTTGCCAAATGGCTTCCCCGCCTTTAAAGCCGACCGCGCCATTCCCTACCCCTACGATTTAAACAAAGCCAAAGCGATGATGGCCCAAGCCGGTTGGACCGACAGCAATGGTGACGGCATTCTCGACAAAAATGGCAAGCCTTTAAAAGTGACCTTTTGGCACAACCAGAGCGCAATCTATGCCATGTTGGGTGCCGCAGTCCAGGCCGATTTGCGCGATCTCGGTGTAGACATCGAGGTCAAATCGATGGAATGGGCCTCGTATATCGAAAAGATCAAACGCAACGAAGCGACTTTTTTCAGATTCGGCTGGGCCGCAGATTATCCCGATCCCGACAATTATCTCTGGACCCTGTTTAACAGCAAAAACATTGGCCAGGATAACGTGACCCGCTATAAAAACCCAACTTTTGACACCTTGGTGAACAAGGCCCGCACCACCGTCAACTGGTCTGAGCGTGAAAAACTCTACCAAGACGCTGAGAGCATGATCATCGAAGATGCCCCCTGGATCTTCTTGTACACCAATGTCGAATACAAACTCGTGCAGCCCTATGTGCGCGGCCAGCAAATGCACCCGCTGATCCGCAATGAGATGAGTTTTGTTGAAATCGCTCCCCACTAAACCCACAGAAACCAGAAAAATTCATGACCACCGAAGACCGCTTGATTCAATGGTACCCTGGGCATATTGCCAAGGCCCAACGCCAACTCAAAGAAAAACTCACCCTCGTCGACTGTGTGGTTGAATTGGTGGATGCCCGTCTGCCCAAAAGCAGTCATTTTCCCTTTGTCGATGAATTGCTCGGACAAAAACCCCGCATCATGGCCATCAACAAATCCGATCTGGCTCCACAAGAAAGCCTTGAAGCGGCTTTGGCCTATTGGCGCGAAAAGGGGTTCCCAACAGTGGCCCTGAATATTCCAGGCCGTGAGGGTGTACAGGAATTACGCAAAGAGCTGGGTCTCTATCATGCTGCGCTGTCTGCCAAGATGAAACAGCGGGGACGCATCCCCCGCAAATTGCGCACATTGATCATGGGGCTGCCCAATGTGGGCAAATCGACCCTGATCAATGCCCTGATCAACAAGCGCTCGATGAAAGTGGGCGACAAACCCGGCGTGACCAAGAGCATGCAATGGGTGAGTATTGCCAAAGACCTGGAATTGCTCGACAGTCCGGGGGTGATTCCCCCCAAACTCGAAGATCAACATGTGGCCCTCAAACTGGCCCTGATTGGTTCAGTCAGTGAACACTCAGCCCCGCCTGTGCAATTGGCCGAACTCGGCCTGCAACTTTTACATACGGAGTTTCCAGGCTATTTGCAAAAGGCCTTTGGCCAAGAGCCGATTTACTTACCCGATATCGGCAGACAGCGCAACTTCTTGCAAAAAGGCGGCGAGATCGACCTCGACCGCACAGCCATTTCTTTTCTCAGCGATCTGCGCAGTGGCAAATTGCCTGTGCTCTGTCTCGAAAAACTCTGAATTTGCATCCTGTTGCGCTTGGGCCTACAATTGAAAGAGGTCTATCGACCTTCAATTCTTTTGCAGGGGCTTAAACCATGGAATTATTGTATGGATTGCTTCATAAAATTCCCTTTTTTCAGAATCTTCCCTTCGAGACCTTAAAATCGCTGGTCGACAGTGGTGCTGTGATCAACCATGAAGCGGATCACCTGCTCTTTCGTGAAGACGATCCAGGTGATGCCCTCTACCTGATCTTGACCGGTGAGGTCTCCATTCTGGCCCGCAACGACCAGGGCGAGGACGCTCCCCTGGCCACCTTAACTGCCGGAGAGTTTTTTGGCGAATTGGCCTTGGCCGAAGGGGGCCTACGCACCGCTACAGCAGTCACGTTAAGCCCCTGCCAACTCTTTGCCCTCAACCGCGATGCTTTTTTCCGCCAATTGGCAGCCTCGCCCGAATTGCTCTCGCAGGTGATTGGAGCCATCAGCCAAAAAGTGCGCGGCGTGAATCACCACCTCTTTCAAGAGCAATTGCAAAAGCAAACCCTGCAATTGGAAATGGGGCGGGTTCAGCGTCAGACCATTACCCGCATGGTCCAAGGCCTCTCCCAAGAGGTCGCAGTGCCCCTGGTCGAGGCCCAAAGCCAGCTCGAAAAGCTCCTGATCGGCCTGCCCGAAGCCAAACAAGAGGCCTGTGAAGATATTCGCAGCTTACTCGGACGCGCTCTGATGTTGGTGCAATCGCTGCAATCTGTGGCCCCTGCTGAGGTACTCTCCCGCCGCCAAGCCGTCAATTGGCCCCAATTTTGGAGCCGCCTGCAGGAATTGTACCGGGTGACCAGTTTGCGCCGACTGCCGCTCGAACTCCATGTCTCAGCTGATGCCGCCAGTCAAGTTTGGCAGGGGTACCCGGCCCAATTGGCAGAAGCCCTGATGCATTTGCTCAATAATTGTGAAGCCCATGCTTATCCGCTCGATGATGAACCCGTGCGCTTGATTCTGGACTTTGAAGATTCACGGTTTGTCTTGCGCGTGCAGGATTTTGGACTGGGTATGGCCCCTGAGATTTTGCCCCAGGTGTGCTCCCCGTTTTTCTCGACCCGCAAACAGGAAGGCTATAGCGGCATGGGACTGGCCATTGTCGATAACCTCGTCAGCTCGGTCCTCGGAGGCAGCATGACGATCGATTCCGAAGCAGGAGCAGGCACAACCGTAATCCTGCATTTTCCACAGGAAGCCCCTGTTCAAAACTAAGCCCTCTGGCACTGTCTAGAGTCAGGTTGCCGTCTTTCGGGCGCGCACCTCTACTTGGCATAAAAAAGCGATCAGTTCGTCCACGGCAAGATCTTCTTCAAAGATCAGCGGTGCCTGAGCCAGAATCTGCGTACGCATGCGTTGATTGAGTGTGGGGTCTGAGGCGATTGCAACAGCTTTTTGAATATAGTCCTCGGCAGAATGTGCGACACAATCAGACAGGCCCATTTTGAGATAACAGGCATGGGTAATCCGCCCATGCAGGCGATCGGCAGGCCAAGTGATAATGGGAATCCCTGCTGAGAGAGCTTCATAGGTCGTGGTGCCGCCCCCAAAATAGAGTGGGTCGAGCATCACGTCGCCCAGCGTCAATAAATTCAAATACTCTTGCGGCTTGAGATAGGGCAGAAACCAAATCCGAGACATCAGATCGGGAAATGTATTTTCAAAGCGCTGCAACAAAATTCGCTGGTAGTGGCGATTGTCGGGATTGGTGAGCAAGACCAGATGGCCCAGCGGGTCTTGGCGCAAAATGCCTTCAAAAAGCGTGTCCAAATCGGGCTGAATTTTACTCATCACATGGGGACAAATATACAAATGGTCCGCTTCAGGCAAGCCATAATCCGCCCGAGTATAAGTATTGACTGTTTCGGGCCGAAAGAAATAAGTCGGAATGGTTTGGTGTAAAACCAGTTGCTCGCTATAAAAACGCTGGGGATTTTCAGCTTGTTCAAGCACATGAGAAGAGAGAAAATAATCCATTTCGGGCTGGCCTGTACTGCCTGAACTCAACCAAGAAGTAACCTGAACCGGGGCCAGGCGAAAGGATGAAAGCAGCGATTGCAGGGGCTGCTGAGCATTGGGTTCGGTCAAATAGAGAATATCCAAATCCAAGGCTAAAACCTGCTGATAGGCCGCAGCCAAATCATCAGCCAGCAAATGGTAGTTAAATTCTGGGCGCAGCTGCTCTTGGGAAAAATGGGCAGCGCTGATGCGGTGGGTGTGCAAAATATGCACATCCAGATCAGCTGGAGGCAAACGCTGCAAGAGACCCACCATAAAATTCAAAACTGCGCCTGAGGGCCCAAGCACAAACCCAACCCGGCGGCGCTCTGGGCGCAAAGACGTCCGGCTGCTTTGAGGCAAGACCGGCAGCCAGCGTTTGAGAATCGCCCCCAAACGCTGACGCTCACGGTAGGGATTGAGATAGGTATAGGCCATGCCTTCAAGGGGTAACCAATTTAAGAAATAGGCCTCCACATTGCTAAAATCAGGCAAAATCCAGGGTGTTTCAGGTGCTGGAGCCTGTTCCCAATGGTCCAACCAAGCTTGGGTGCCTTGCAGGTATTTTTCTTGATAGGCCCGATCGGGAGAGATCACAGGTACGAGCAATTGGCTTTTTAATTCCCATGCTTGACGCTCCATCAAAAGGGGATCTTCGAGAGCAAAAGCATAACATTTAGCTGCTTCTTGACTGTTATGAACAGTCTCCATCATGCGACCCACTTGACAGGCGATAATACTCCGCAATTCGGGCTGAGACTGAGCCATACTCAGCAAAAGATCCAACATTTTGGCGGGATCGTGATCGGTTTTAATTGTCAGCCAGGTACTCAGCGCCTCGGGATGGCCCGGTTCAAGTTCAAGGGCCTTTAAAAAATAGCGCTGGGCCTGTTCCGGTTGTTTCAAAAACAGCAATAGATTCCCAATCACCACATACACAGCCACTTCGTTAGGCCGAAATTGGATGTATTTTAAGAGGTTTTGCACAGCTTGTGCAGGCTGCCCCAAGGTCTGTTGCATCTGAGCCAATTGCAAATAAGCAGCGGCCAAACGCGGATCGCATTGCAGGGCCTGCTGATATTGGCTGACAGCCGCATCCAAATTGCCCTGCGCTTGGAGGGCCTGGGCAGCCTGAAAATAGACTTCAGCTTGTGATATTGACATAAATTAAACCTGAATGATCTCCCCACGAAAATGCGAACGCAAAGCTCAGTCTTGATTATACTGGATTGCCTTTTTTTCGGCAGATTGCTTTTAACTTCAAAATATGGCCTAATGAGATTGGCAGATTTCTGTTAACACAGAGTATTCAAGCAGAGTATTAAAATAACCCTAAATATAATCCTAAAAATATGGGCACACAAATTCAGGACTATGCAGATTTTTCACGGGAAGAATTGTTAGCGCGGATCGCCGTTTTAGAACAAGAAATACAGGATCTGCAGCATCAACCCGTGATTCACGCTGAAATCGGCGCAACCGTCAGCGTCCCGGAGCCGTTTTCAGCCATTTTTCAACAGGCCCAAGACAACGTCCAACGCTATTTCGAAAATCTGGTATTTAAACCCACTCAAGGTTTAATCGAGGTTGAAAACGAACGCTATGTTTTGGTGCGCGCGTCATCCTTGTCCTGTGATTTTTTTAATTATCTGCGCCATCTCTACAGTGATCGAGATGCTCAAACCGCCTTTCAGACGGGACAGGATTTTCTCTTTGATATCGGGCATGTGCTTGGCATTGCCGACGCCAAATGTTTTCATGCCAAAATGGGACTACATGACCCGGTTGAAAAACTCTCAGCAGGCCCTGTTCACTTTGCCTATGCGGGCTGGGGCTTTGTCGAAATATTGCCAGAGAGCAACCCCAGCCCCGATGAAAATTATTTTCTCAAATACCATCACCCGTATTCCTTTGAAGCCGACTCGTGGCTTTCGCGCGGACAACGCTCTCAAGATGCCGTGTGTATTATGAATGCGGCTTATTCATCAGGCTGGTGTGAGGCCAGTTTTGGCATACCGCTGACAGCCGTCGAAATTGCTTGCCGGGCGCGGGGAGATGCTTCCTGCACCTTTATTATGGCTCCCCCCCACCGCATCAGTGAATATTTGGCTACAGATACCTACCACAGTTCAGCAGAAACCCCTTTGTTTTTTAATCGCAAAGTCAGCGAAGAAATAATTCGGGCCTCGCTCCAAGAAAAAGAAATTCTCTTACAAGAAATTCACCACCGGGTCAAAAATAATTTGCAGGTGATTGTCTCTTTAATGGCGCTGCAAATGAACCATATCAAAAACCCCGAAGCGGTTGAAACCATTCGCCAAACCCAACATCGGATCTCCTCCATTGCGATGGTACATGAGATGTTATATGACTCCGACAGCCTCAGCCATATTCCTTACAAAGATTATGTACAGCGGCTTTTGGAGCAAATGGTGCAGATTCTGACCTCTCCGGCACAAAAAATAAGCCTGCAATTAAAGATTGATGAGATCTTCTTTCAAATTGATACAGCCATCCCGCTGGGATTGATCTTAAATGAGCTCACCGCCAATGCCCTCAAACATGCCTTTGTGGACCGCTTAGAAGGTTGTATTCGGGTGGAATTGGCCAAACAGCTCCATGGCGGCTATTGTTTGATTTTTAGCGATGATGGGCCCGGCCTGCCTGCCGAACTGAACTTGCCAAAGAGTCCCTCTCTCGGTTTGCGTTTGATCCAAAATTTGGTAAAACAATTGCAAGGCAGATTGGAGCAACTCCCCCAAGAGCGGGGATGCTGTTATAAAATCTCTTTTCAAGAGGTGGAAACCGCTTCGTGAAGGATCCAAGCAAACAGATAAATTCATTTATTGTGGCCGAAGACAATTTTGTGATCAGTATGTTTTTGGAAACTGTTTTAATCGAAGCAGGGCATCAGGTCCTGGCCACTGTCAACAGCGGCGAAGCAGTGCTATCAGCAGCGGCCAGAACGCCCCCTGACTGCGTCTTAATGGACATTGGCCTTTCAGGCCAGATGAACGGCGTCGAAGCGGCTTTGCTGTTGCGTCAGCGGTACAATATTCCGGTTATTTTTTTAACGGGTAATTCAGACATTCTGCGCAAAGACAGCCGCATTAAAGATATCCAACCCCTGGCAACTTGGCTCAAGCCGATCGATGATCAGTTTATGCTGCGTGAGTTACAGCGCTTATTTAGACAGGCTTCATGAGATTGCTTGTCTTCCTGTACAATAAGAAATATGTTTAATTCCCCTTTGTTAACTGTCTCGGCCCATGTCTGATTCCCTGTATTCATCGCATATTTCTCCAGGGTTTGAGGTGAATCGGCGCTATGTTCTGATTGAAGAAATTGGCCGCGGCGCAACAGCTGCCATTTTTAGAGCCATGGACATTGCTTCGGGTGAGACAGTGGCGGTCAAACATCTCACTCTCTCTCCGGATATGTCAGGCCCGGATCGCGAAATGCGGATTATGCGTTTCCGCAATGAAGCCCTGACGATGCAATTATTGCGCCATACCAATATCATGTCGGTCTATGATTTTAAGCAAATTGGCAGTGATTATTTTATGGTGGTGGAGTTTTTACAGGGGTTGAGCCTAAAAGAATATGTCGAAAGACATGCCCCTTCCCACCGCGAAATTCTGCTCTGGATCGAACAATTATTGGACGCCTTAGAATACTCCCACTCCAAACACATTATTCACAGGGACATTAAACCCGAAAATGTGATGATTATAACGGGAAAACAGGTCAAATTACTGGATTTTGGGATTGCCAAAATTGAGGGACAAAACCAACTCACGATTGATGGTAGCCTCTTGGGAACCGTGGCTTATATGTCGCCCGAACAAATCCAAAACAGCCGTCTGATCACCGCTCAGAGCGATCTCTACGCGTTGGGTGTGTTGATGTACGAATTGTTCACGGGCAAAATGCCCTTTAATGCCTCCAACCCTGGCACCGCCGTGCTCGAAATTTTCAGTCGCGATCCCATCCCGCCGATGCAACTCAACCCCAGCGTCGGCCCCGATCTCAACCAATTGATTCTGAGCTGTATGCAAAAATTCCCCCAACACCGCTTTGCCAGCAGCCGCCAATTGCAACAGATGGTTCGGGTCGTCTTAGACAAAGCCTACCCCGAATCAGAACCCAGCCCCACATCGGTGAGCCCAGCAATATTGCCCCGCATTCGCCTGTTTGAATCCTTTCGTCTCATGCAGGCCGTGACACGCCTGATGCAGGCCCAAGTAGATGGTTTATGCCTGATCTGGAATGCCTGGCAACAGGGCAGCATTGGGTTTAATCACGGGAATATTCACTACGCGGATATCAAAGGCAAACACCTCGGCGGCGATTTGCTGCTGATGGATTTGCTCTCCTGGGAAAGCGGGAATTTTTCATTTATTCCCGGCACGCCTACCGAAGGCTCTGGCCAATACCTGGATTATGATCAGAAAGTGCTGCTCGCAGAGGCCCAGAATTATCTGCAGGAGATGGAAACCCTCTGGCCCGATTATCAGGATCGGGACATCCCGGAATTGATTCGCGAACCCGCCAAAAACGAGGTTTTCTCCAAATTGGCCCAGGCTGTTTTTGGCTGGGTCGATGGCCAACGCTGCATTGGCCAACTCTTTGCTGTGATGCCCCACGATCGCCTCTCCATTCTCTGGGGCATTCGCGAATTGGAAGACCGCAAACATATTTTTGTCGAACGCCTTCGCAGCGATTGAGTTCTGCCTGTGCCCAGTGGTAAAACCCATGACAAAATCACATGGTTCACGGCCCTGCCAATGGCCTGGCTCGGCTGGATGATCTCGCACGAATTGAGTGTTACAGCCCTTCTGGTTGCCTGCTTTTTGTTCGCAGGCTTGATGTTTAGTGGAGATCTGGATACAAAAAGTGTACAATATAAGCGTTGGGGCTGGTTTCGCTGGATTTGGATCCCCTACCGCAAACTGGTTCCTCACCGTTCCCCTTTTTCGCACGGACCGGTTCTGGGCGTGCTGACGCGTTTGCTCTACCTTTCGGTTTGGGTCGCCCTGCTTTTTGCCACCCTGACCCGTGTGGCCCTGGCCCTTGACCAAGCTCAATTGGCAGAGCAGGGTTTTGGCCTCGCCAAGCAGACGGCCGTCTTTTTTCAGAATCCTGTTTATGTGGGAGTGGGGTTTGTGGGCTTGTGGTTGGGCGGTTTTAGCCATACACTCGCCGATGAAATTGTTTCGATGTTGAAGCGTCTCCGGCGCAGATCCGGCCGACGCCCAGCAAAAAAACACAAAAAAAAACATAAGTAGATCTAAAGAAATTACTAATTTTTGTTTAAAGATAAACAAGAAAGCACGCTCAAGTGGCTATGTATAGATCAGTCAGATCAGAGAGCACGATCATGCGGAGGTGTCTAAAGTGAATATTTCGCCCCAGTACCAGGCCTACGGACCCCCTGTCCCCAATTATGGCAATCAAAATGGTCCTTATGTGCCCTCTGGCCAAGTTCCTTATGGTGCCCCCGGCTATGCCAATGACGTCTATCGCCCCACCGGCCCTCAGCAAACAGGGTATGTACAGGGAGCCATGGCAGCATCTGGTGCCTCTTCTTCCATTGGTGGCGCGGCCACCGGCATGGCCAATATCTTCACCTCTCTGACCAGCATTATCGCCAAAATTCTGAATACAATCGTCAGCCTTGTGGTCAAACTCTTTAAAGGTATTTTTGGGATGTTTGGCTTTGGCAAAGACAAAGCCCAGCAACCCCAACCCCAACAGCCGGGTCAGGGCGGCCCAGGTATGCCCCCGCCGGGCATGCCCCCCCCAAGCTCTATGCCTGCTGCTCCTCCCGGAACCGATATCAACCAGGCCCGCCAAGTGGTGGCTGGTGACCTACAACAGGTTCAAGATCCTGGCACTGCTTTCCGCCACATCGATTTGCACGCCAAAAAGTCCTTGGACAACCGCCGCCACGCTGAAGAAGAATCACGCCATGCCGAAGGCCTTGCCAAAGAAGCCGCTGTTTTGGCTCAGCGCATTGAACAGAGCCAAGGCCGGATGCCTCCTCAGCAATTGAATCAAACCCTGAGCGAGTTGGAGTCCAAAAAAAGCCAAGCTCTGGAATCCCTCAAACGCGCCGAAGAGTACACCAAAGCCACTTACGACGAAGCCCTCTACGCCAATTTGGCCATGGATGAATTGCTGCCGCGCTTCCCACAGGTGCCCGGTTTGGCCCAAGATGCCAACCGCAGCGTTCAAGAAGCCTGGAAAGGTTGGACCACGGGTGTCGAAGAGAGCCAGTATCTCTTCTTCTCCAAGAAGCTGCCTGCAGCGCCCGAGGTATTTACCCGCTCGGTTGGTACGGTGACGGCTTACCTCAATCAGGTAGACCAGATCCTCGGCCGGGTCATGATCCAGAGGTAGTCCCATGAATTCGGTACAACCGCAGCCCGCTTCTAACCCCTCCATACCGGGAGCATCCCCCAACCGCTCCCCGATGTCGCCCTTTGCACGCGGCAATGAGCCTCCCAGCGCTCCTCCCTCAGGTTTCAGTGGAGACAGTGTCAGCACCCAGCCGATGGCCCGTGGCATTCAGCCGAATATCAATCTGCTGCGCGACAAACAATCCACCCTCTCGCCCTTTCACCGCCCCGATGGCAAGCCCGTGGACTATCTCAACAAACCCCAGCAGCCGTCCCAGCCGGCAGGCCCAACAAAACCGGCTGAGCCCGCCAAAATTATATTTACCCTGCCCAAAGACATTCCCGAAGGGCCAGCCATGGCCAATATCCAGGAAATCCTTCAACAGGAGACCCAACCCGTGCAGGCCCCCCAACAGGCAGTGCAATTAATTGCCGCCCACAGTGACGCGGCCAAACAATCCCGCGAAACAGCCAACCGATTTACCTGGGGTGCCCGCTATTATGCCGCTCAGGCCGCAGAAACCGCTGAACAGGTTTATTCCCAATGGGGAAAAATGGACCCTCAGCAAAAACAAGTGATGATGGCCCGTGTCACGGAGTTTCGCGATCAGGCAGTCAGCTTGCTCAACGAAGCCAAGAAACAAGGCATCACCACCTATAACGAGGCCCTCAAGGCCAATCTGATCTACAATCAGTTTTTTACCACTCAGGGCCCTTTTATCGATACCATCGATGCCAATGCCCGCCAACAGATCAAAGGCGAGCTTGACGACGCCTGGAGCCGTTGGAATGGCAGCTTTCAGAAAGAATGGCAGGGCCAACAGGTACAAGCCAAAGGCATCATGACGATCATTGATGAGACCTCGGCCGAAGTGGCCAACCACTTACACCGCATGAACAGCGTGATCAGTCAGTTGAACTGATTGCCTGCTCGGGTTTTTCAAATAAATAATGATAGACCTGCCACTCCTGGCCTGCTCTGTGGCCAAAGAGTTCAGCGCAGGCCAGCATAAACACGCGCCAATAGACCCACCAACGGGTGGTCTGCTCGGCCCCATAGGTGGCTGCCAGAATCGGACGAATGACCGCTTCTTGGGCGTCCATTTGGGCCAGCCAGGCCTCACAGGTCTTTTGGTAGTGTTGGCCATTGACGACCCAGAGATTGCGGGCGATCAGCGGCTCACAGACATGTAAGAGCAAATCCCGTGAGGGCATGGTGCCGCCACTGAAAAAATAGCGAGCCATCCAATCCCGCTCGTGTTCCACCTCAAAGAGATAGGCATGGGTGTGGTGGCCAAAGATATGCACAAAGAGCAATGCACCAGGCAAGAGCCAGCGCTCTAAACGGCGAAAGAGTTCGGGATAATTGCGCAGGTGTTCAAACATTTCAACCGAGACAATCCGATCAAAACCCTGCTCGGGTTCAAACTGGTTGATATCCTGGGTGATCACGCGCAGATTGGTTAAACCCCGGCTCTGGGCCTGGGTTTCGATATAGGCACGCTGACTGTGGGAATTAGAGACCGCCGTGATGGGGTTCTCAGGGAAGTGTTGAGCCATATAAAGGCTGAGCGAGCCCCAGCCACAGCCCAATTCCAAGATCTGTTGACCGGGTTTGAGTTGCTCCAATTGGGCCCGCTCACAGGTCAGGGCCAACATTTTGGCTTCAGATTCGGCCAGACTCTCTTGGCCACTCGGCCAATAACCACAGCTGTATTTTAAATGGGGGCCCAGCACCTTTTGATAAAAAGCAGCGGGTACCTCGTAATGCTGTTCGTTGGCTTTTTCGGGCAGGGCTGCAAGCGGGGCCTTTTCAAGCTGCTTCAAAAAGGCCTGAAAGCGGGCCTCATGAGCCTCTGCTCCCCCTCTGGCCAGGCGACGCAGATGCATTGAATTGTAATAGCGGATTCCCCAGCGCAGCAGGGGATCGGGAATTTGATTTGCTTCGAGTAAATTTTGATACCACATGAACCTCTATCTTAGTGGTTGTTCAAACTCCATGGCAATTGGCTCCAAAGAAACAGCTTGGGTTTGACGTCAGTGATAAAGATCGCATACCATAGTGTACCCATCTGAGCCAGAAAACAAGGGAGAATCCTCACTGTGCGAGTCATTAAGCGTTACGATAACCGCAAACTATATGATACCCAGACCAGCAAAACGGTTAACCTGGGTGAAATTGCCGATATGATCCGCCAGGGCGACGATATCCAGGTGATCGATAGCCAGGGCCACGACATCACCCCCAAGATTCTCGGCCAGATCTTTTTGCAAGAAAATCTCGAAACCAAGCAGCTCTTTTTAAATAAATTTGTGCTGCAGGGGCTGATCCAAGAAGGTCAGAACATTGAGTCAGTCATTAAAAAATTCCTGCTCGGCGGGATTGGCTTGGCCTCTCTGACCCGTGAAAAACTCGATGAAATTGTCAATGAACTGGTCAAACGCGGCGAATTGGCCGAAGATCAGCGGGCCCGCTTCGTAAAAGAATTGCTCGAAAAAGGCACTGAGAATATCCACAAAGTGATGGACAAAGTGGCCCATCCCTCGGACAAAGAAGAAGAGGAAGCCATCAGCGCTGAACCCGTCAGCAAAGCCGAGCGCATCACTTCGTTGGAACAGCAAATCGCTTCGCTCAAACAGGAATTGGCGGGCCTCAAGTCTCAGCAGAAAGCCGTGATTGCCGACGAAACCGTCTCCAAAAACTAAGCTCCTACAACCGGACCTGATTTTTCGGTTTTTTTCAGTTTGCCCCTATTTGGGTCTTTTTTGCTGTCCTTGTTTTCTTTAGCGGGTTTTGTCGGTTCAAACTGAAAGGGCACTTGGCGCAAGAGCCGAATTTCTTTTTGGCGCAGGGTCTCGGTGGCCTCGGCCAATAAAAACAATTCTTTTTCTTCCAAGCGGGCCAGACCCGTTTCACGGATCAGCCAGATATCGATGGGGTAATCCAGGCCATAAGCCCCGACCTGAATGGTTTCATCGATCACCTTAAACGCCAATAAACTCGCGCTTTCCAAGCTGAGTTGAGTGGTTTGGTATTTTTGCATCAGGGCATAGGCAAAATTGGCCCCATTGCCACTGGCAAAGAGACTTGAAATCCATTCGGGCGTACCGCTGCTCGTAATGTGTAACATGCGCGGCTGACCTTGATTAAATTCAGCAAAAATAAAATCCCCGGGATGCAGCGAAAGCAAAAGTGAGGGATCGCTTTGAACAAACTCGGTTAAGACATCGAGTTCGAGTAGGGCCCTGACCGATTGCTGCACCATCCGCGCAAGACTGTCGCGCAGATCGGCCAAAGAATGGCGGGCCGAAGCGGCCTCAATGGCCTCCTGAACGCGCTGAATCAGGGCAATTTCACCAGCACCGGCCCAGGCGCATTGGCCATTAAGCGGGTAAATTTTGGGCCCAGTGGTGCGCACCTCACCGCTGGTGTATTGCGTATCTGAAGCCAAAACAATGCCTTGGGCAGTGGGAATCGCAAGAATCAGCGTCATGGTGGCCTCCCAGTTTTTGTTTCAGTATACCCAATTGTGTTAAATTACTATGCATGTTTACCCTTCGTTATGCCTTTGACACGACCTGCTTTTTTGACAGCCTGCTTGCCCAGAACTTGGCAACGGCTCTGTCTGAGCAGCTTGAGTTGAAACTGGAAAGCAGCCATACAGCCCAGGCCCTTGTTTTAAACAATCCCAAACTCTACGGACTTTTCTCAAAACCCCTGCTGCAGAGCGATTTTTATTTGCATTCAGGCCCCCGATTTAAACCCGATCCTGCCTGTATCAATATCTGGTGGGGCTCCGGTTTCGAGCAGCCCAGCCATTTGGCTTCTGCCGATCAGCGCTGGAGCTGGACCGCAACAGGCCTGGCAGAGCTTATCAAAACATTCCCCACGGATTCAGGGGCCTTGCCCCTGTGTCTGGATATGGGCCTTTGGCAAAGCCCAGCCACCCCTCCCAGCGACCTGGAATGGGAATCAGGCCAACGCATCTTGCTTTGGCAGGCTTCCCCACAAGCCAAAGCCGAAACAACACATGCCGACCTATCAGCCCTCTTGGCGGCGTTTATCCCCCTCTCAGCAGATTGGCCTGACGCCGTGCTGGTTTTGCAATTGGATCAGGTTTTACCGGCCTTTGAAGATCAATTGCTGGCGGAGATCGAACGCCTCTGCCAAGAAAACCAGATTGCCGATCCCGAGAGCCTGAATATTCACACCCTGATTGGCCCACTTGATGCCGAATCCCAGCGGGGTCTGCTGCAGTGCAGCGAGCTGCTGCTCCTGCCCTATCATCCACTCCAGGCCTTGATTGGCCGCGCTTTGGGCAAAACCGTGCTGGCCCAGCCAAAGCGGGTTGAATCCCAATGGGGCTGTCTGCCCTGGCAAGAGAGCCCAGCGGCCAACCACAACACCCTCCAACAGGCTTTACAGACACAGGCTCAGGGGCTTGAACCAGACGTTTTTCAAACCCACAGTCCCGAAAATGTGGTCAAGCTCCTCTTAACGCAATTGCAAGAACTCGCCAATCAGATCGACCTGCCCAACCGGCGGGCCCAGGCCAAAGCCGAACGTTTGCAACGCAAAGAGGCCTCCCGCGAGGGCCGCAAACAAAAATACAGCCTCTTTCACTCCGATTACCAAAGTGATGAACTCAAAGCCCGGCGGGCTTGGCATGAGCGTTACGCTGCCTATTTTATGGCCGCCCCAGGCGAGGTTGTCGACATAGGTTCAGGCTCGGGCATTTTTCTTGAAATTCTGCGCGATGCCCAGGTACCCGCCTTTGGCGTCGATCCCGATTCGGATATGGTCGACGTCTGCCGCGAACTCGGACTCCAGGCCCTACCTGGCGACGAGCGTCTGCTGGCGGACTGTGGCGAAAACAGTCTGGGCGGTATTCATGCCAGCCATATTATCGAACACATCGATGGCACACGGGCCATTGCCATGATCGAAAATGCCCTGACCGCCCTGCGTCCGGGCGGATTACTGGTCATTCGCACCCCCAATTGGCGCAACGCGACAGTGCGTCAGGAGGGCTTTTGGCTAGACATTACCCATGTTCGCCCCTACCCCTTGCCGCTGCTCGAGCAAGTGCTCAAAGACGCTGGGTTTGAAGTATTGGCTGGGGGCTTTGAAGAATTTGGTTGGAACGATACCTTTATTGTCGGGAAAAAACCCCTCCCACCCCCCAGCAGTGGAAATGAACCCAGAGGAGAGCAGCCATGAGCAGCAAAGCCGTGATTTTATTTGGGACAGCGATCATGCTAATGGGCGGTGCAGCCCTGATTCGCACCTCCTTTGAGAGCCCAGCCCCCGTGCAAACACTGTCGATTAAAGTCGGTGGTAGCCAACCCGAGCCACAGGTCGTGAGCGCAGAAGGCGAACTGCAAAGATCTCCCCTTTCCAGCCAGAGCACAGCCGAAGGGCCCCCTCCCAACGAAAGCGATTGGCATCGGCGCCTGCGCTTGGCCCGTGCCCAACTCAAAGCCGACGCCAGCAAAGCCAGTGCCAGTCCCACTGGGCCAAATAGCTCGGCCACCCCCACGCCCATGATGTTTTTGGATCGCAGACCCTCCCCCAGTGCTTCCAGTAGCGCATCCGGTAGTGCGTCCAGCACCCCCTCTGCCAGCCCAACCGACAGCACCAGCCCAACCCCCCGGCCCAGCTCTGACCTCGACCTCAAGACCTTACATGCCCAAGCCGTGGTCGTGGACACCCATGTCGAAACCCCACTGCTCTTTACCGAAAATCGCGCCAAACTGGGCAACAATCCCCGTGGCCAAGTGGACTTGATCAAACTCAAACAGGGCGGCGTAGACGTGGTCTTTTTCTCGGTTTTTGTCAATCCCTGGCGCTACCGCAAAATCGCCAAAAGCCATGCCGATTTTATTATCAAATCGATCAAAGAGCAGGTCGCGGCTCACCCCAAAGAGATCGCTTTGGCCTATAGCCACGCAGATATTCAACGGATCGTCGCCCAGGGCAAAATTGCTGCTCTGATGGGCATGGAAGGGGGAGAACCACTCGGCAGCGACCTCAAAAACGTGGACTATTTTTACAAACAGGGCGTGCGCTATCTCAGCCCGACCTGGAGCGCCAACACCCTTTTGGCCGACAGTGCCAGCCAAAAGGCCTATTGGAAAGGCCTGAGCAAATTTGGCAAAGACGTAGTCAAACGCATGAATGAACTCGGCATGTTGGTGGATGTCTCACATATCTCCGACGCGGCCTTTGCCGATGTACTCAAAATTTCAACACAACCGGTGATTGCCTCCCACTCTGGCGTGCGTTCGGTGCGGCTCCATGCCCGCAATCTGACAAACGAGATGCTCAAACAATTGGCCAAAAATGGTGGCACGGTGGGCATTTATTTTTACCCACCGTATATTGACGTGCGTCGCAGCTCCAATTTGGCCAAGGTTGTGGACCATATCGATGCCGCCGTCAAACAGGTGGGCGCCGCCCATGTGGGTTTGGGCTCGGACTTTGATGGACTCGATAGCGCGCCGCCAGTGGGCCTGGAAAATGCCTCAAAGTTCCCGGGTATCACCGCAGAATTGCGCAAGCGCAAATACAGCGACGAAGACATTCAGCTGATTCTCGGCGGGAGCTTTATGCGCGTCTTTGAACAGGTCTTGCGTTAGCAAAGCTTAAGCCCGCTGGGCCTCAAACTCAGCTTTTGCCGCTGCGCGCAAATCCCCGTCGAGCAAGACGTCGAGAGCGGTGAGGGCCAAACTCTCAGCGGCCAGGGCCATGGTGTCCAGCCCCGGTTCACTGCCTGCGAGCCGGGCAAAGCTGTGCTGATGACAAAGGCTCTCACCTTTGGCACAAATACCCAAATAGGGATGAATCGAAGGCACCACTTGGCTGACATCGCCCATATCTGTGCTGCCGATGCCCGAATCGGGATCTGTTTCCAGAAAAGATGCATCCTGGGCCTGTAAATACTGGCCAAAGCGCCGGGCCAATGTCCAATTATTGACAACGTTTTTATAGCCTTTTTCGATCGTTAAAGTCACCTCGGTGCCCGTGGCCAAAGCCGCGGCTTGAGCGCAGCACATGACTTGAGGCATGACCACATCATCAAGATAGGTCGCGGTGCGGGCCCGCACGGAGAAACGCGCAGAAGCGGTCTCGGGAATGATATTCACAGCCTGCCCACCATTGGTAATAATCCCATGCACCCGTGTACCATCGCGAAAATGGACACGTGCAGCATCGACCAAATTAAAGGTCTGAATCACGCCAGAGAGGGCGCTCTTGCCATCCCAGGGGGCGGCAGCGGCATGGCTGGGCTGGCCTTTAAAATCCACCTGCAAGACGTGCATGGCCAACGAATCCAGGCCGAGCAGATGCTGATCAAAGGGATGAAACATCATCGCTGCGTCGAGTCCTTGAAAGGCACCGGCTTCGATCAATTTGATCTTGCCGCCCCCACCCTCTTCAGCAGGGGTACCCATGATCCAAATCTCACCCGGCAGCTCTGCTCGTATGCTGGCCAAAGCCAAACCGGCCCCGAGGGCAGCGGTGGCAATTAAATTATGCCCACAGGCATGGCCAATCTCTGGCAGGGCATCGTATTCCGCTAAAATGGCAACCCGTGGGCCCGCGGAATTGCCCAGTTTGGCACAAAAAGCGGTTTCGAGTCCACCAAAAGGCTTTTCCACAGGCAGACCCGCTGCCGCCAAATGGTCGGCCAAGTGCTGACTGGCATAAAATTCTTCGTAGCGCAGTTCGGGACGGGCGTGAATCTCCAATGCGACCTGGCGCACCTGGGGCAAATGCTGTTTGAGGGCCGCGCGAACGCGTTCATGAAGGGCGGTAGGCATGACGGGACTCCTGAAAAAAGCTGGAGAGAAAGAATAAAAGTGGACCTATAAGCCGGGTTCTGTCCCTGCCCGAAGGCAAGGGGTGATTATCCCTCTGGGATGGCCGTTGCCGACCACCTCTAGCAGCATACCCGAGACCTGGGCGGGCAGCCCGTTATCTCTGTTTGCCTTGCTCCGAACGGGGTTTGCCTGGCCAATTGGTCACCCAATTGCCGGTGGTCTCTTACACCACCTTTGCACCCTTGCCCTGCGTCTGTGTGTGCTGTATTCAGTGCTGCGTATTTGCTGCGTATCTTGCTCACAGTCTGCTGCGTTTAGGGCGGTTTTTTTCTGTGGCACTGTCCTGGGGTTCCCCCCACTGGTCGTTATCCAGCGTCCTGCCCTGCGGAGCCCGGACTTTCCTCGCACAGCCGAAACTGCACGCAATCACCCGGTCCACTTTTATTCGTCACCTTCAAGATAGGTGATGCAGCGTGCAATCGTCAAGGGGGCCGCATTTTGCCTGAACCGCCCCCCATCTCGCTTTATCAAAAACAAACAAAAGGCAGTTAAAATAGAAATGAGAGTCAGACAGGCTTTAAATGAAGTCCGCACAAAAGCCAGCACACAAAGGAGAGGTATGTACTTTAATAATTTTTCCCTGTTTTTACTGGGGACGGCCATCCTGCTTTTACGTATGGCGGGTAGCACTTGGCGCTTTCGCAGCAAACCAGGTTCCTGGAGTTTTAGTGCTCTGTTAATTGCCAGCACCCTTTATGCGGCTGGATATGCGGGCGAACTCTGTGCTTTTGAAATTAAAAGTATGATGCCTTGGATTTATATGGAATACCTGGGCACCAGCTTTTTGCCCACGTTTTTAATCGTCTTTAGCCTCTCGTATACCTATCGCTCTCAATGGCTGAGAGCCTCTGTCTATCTTCTCTTGTTCAGTTTTTCGAGCATGATCCTGCTCATGTTATATAGCAATTCAAGCCATCACCTCTTTTATGTCCACACCTGGGTCGACACCTCGGGTCCCTTCCCGGTTTTTATGTCTGAGAAAGGCCCTTGGTATTGGCCTGCTCAAATTTATTCAGGCCTGGCGGTTTTGTTCAGTAATCTGCTTTTTTTTATGAGCTGGCGTCAGGTCGGAACCCCTTATCGCCAAAACTTTGTGGTGCTCTTAATCGGTTCTTTGGTCCCCTGGCTGGCAAATCTGCTCTATCTAACAGGCAATAGCCCATGGAATATTGACCCCACACCGTTTGCCTTGGGAATCAGTTGTCTCTTGTTTCTCTGGGGGCTGCGACTCAACTTTCTCGAACTCCCCCCCCTGGCCCGAACCCTGCTCTTTGAAAAATTATCAGACGCCGTTCTGATTGCCGACCCCCAGGAACGGCTGGTGGATTTTAACCCAGCGGCTCAAAGACAGCTGGGCCTGAGCATCAAAAACCTGGGAACCCCAATTAAACTCTGCCTGGGTGACTGGGAAAGCGCCGAACCCCTTTGGGAACAAACCCCCTGGTCAAATTTTCACTCTGAGTTGACCCAAACCCTCGCTGGCCATTTTCGGGGCTTTGATCTCAAAATAGAACCCGTCTACCAAAAGGAAAAACACCTGGGTTATATCTGCTTACTGCGAGAAATAACCCAAGAATATCAGGCCCAACGCGATCTGCGTGAGAGTGAAACCCGCTACCGCCAACTCTTTGAAAACAATCCGCTGCCGATGTGGATCTACGACCGCAAAAGCCAGTACTTTTTGGCGGTCAATGAAGCTGCTGTCAGCCATTATGGCTGGAGCCAGGAGGCCTTTCTTACACTCCGGCTGGATCAGATTCAAAAAGCCACTGGCAGCGCATATATTCCCCAGCCTGGAAACCAAGAAAATGTCGAATTACAAAGGCATATTACCCAAACAGGCAGGCAAATTTTGGTAAAAACCACCAGTCACCCCCTGCTCTTTGCTGAAAAAGAGGCTGAATTGGTTCTGCTGCAAGACATTACCGAACAGGAGCAGGTCGAAAAAATTCTACACTACCAAGTCGAGTTGCTCTCATTAATCACCCATCTCTCAACCCGTTTTATTCACCTGCCGGTGGGAGAAATCGACACGGCGCTGGATGTGGCCCTGGGTGAAATTGGCCGCCTGCTGGGTGTGGATCGCTGCCTGCTCTTTCATCTCAGGGCCCAGAATAAAATCTACAGCAGCCACGAATGGCATGCCGAAGGGGTGCGTCCAATCCTTCACGAAATGCAGGGGGTTTCAGCCGAACTCTTTCCCTGGGGCATGGCTTCACTCAAACAGTTTAAAATCCTCGAAGTACCAGATATTCAGGCCCTGCCTTCAGAGGCCTGGCGTGAAAAAGAGCTCTGGCAAGATATGGGGATTCGCGCTTTGCTGGTGGTGCCTATGGTGTGGCAAAACAGCCTGGAAGGGTTTATCAGTTTTGATTCAGCCACGCAAACCCGTCATTGGCGTAAAGAAGAGTTGCAGGTGCTGGAAACCTTTGCCAATATGCTGGCCCAAACGCTGGCCCGCAAAAAGGCCGAAGAGGCCCTGCTGGAATCCAATTTTCAGCTCGAAGAAAGCCGCTGCCGCGCTCAGGCAATGGCCGTTGAAGCCCAGCAGGCCAATCAGGCCAAAAGTGAATTTTTGGCGAATATCAGCCACGAATTGCGCACGCCCATGAATGGCATTATTGGGATGAGTGGACTTTTATTGGAGGGCAATTTAAATACTGAGCAGCGGCAATACGCCAGTATTGTGCACCGCAGTGGCGAGTCACTTTTGACCCTGCTCAACGATTTACTGGATTTCTCAAAAATGGAGGCCCAAAAACTGGATTTGGAATGGCTGGATTTTGACTTACATGCCCTGCTGGAAGATACCGCAGAAATGTTGGCCGTCAAAGCCCAAGAAAAAGGCCTCGATCTGGTTTGTTTGATCTCCCCCGATGTTCCCCTCTGGGTGCGGGGTGATCCGGCCCGTCTGCGCCAGGTCTTGCTCAATCTGGGTGGAAATGCCGTCAAATTCACCAAACAGGGACAAATTGTTTTGGCCGCACAGAGTACATCACAGAGCACATCCCAGCACACCGGCGAGCACGGAGGACAAGAGATTGAATTCCAAGTCCAAGATACCGGGATTGGCATTCCCGTCGATCGCCAAAATGCAATTTTCTCGCCATTTATGCAGGCTGATGGCTCGACCACGCGCAAATATGGAGGAACGGGCCTGGGGCTCGCCATTTGCAAACAATTGGTTGAGTTAATGGGTGGCAGTCTTCATTTAAACAGCCAAGAGGGTGAAGGTGCCTGCTTTTATTTCAGCATTCCACTTGAAACAGCCGCCCATCGGTCATTGCCCGCCAAAGAGTTGTCCTTCACAGGTCAACGGCTGCTCTTGGCCTCTCCCAGCCAAGCCACCCATCAGGCCTTGCACAATTGGTGCCAAAGCTGGAACTGCGAATTAAGCAGTGTCGGCAATGGAGAAGCGGCCTTAGAAACAGCCTGGCAGGCCAAACGTCAAGACACCCCGTTTGACATCGTCCTGCTCGATTTGACACTGCCTGACGGCAAAGGCACCTTGTGGGGCCACCAATTCAGCAAAAACTCAGATCTGCTTCAGGCCCAAACCTTGCTTTTAACCCCCATGACCGGTTATACCCAGATTGAAAACCTGAAACAATTGGGATTTAAAGGCTGTTTGACCAAACCCTTACGCAAACCCGTCTTAGAGGAGGCATTGAGCTTACTCAACAGAGACGGCAACTGCTGGCAGCTTTTTTTGCCCACAGAACAAGAAAATGGCCAAAATCGGCCCCAACGCCAGGGGCGCATTTTGGTGGCAGAGGACAATCCCACCAATCAATTGGTGGCCCTGCGCATGCTCGATAAACTGGGCTATCAAGCCGATGCTGTTGCCAGTGGCGAAGAGGTTTTACTGGCTCTTTCGACAATTCCGTATGCTTTGGTTTTGATGGACTGCCAAATGCCGGGTATGGATGGCTTTGAAGCCACACGGCAAATTCGCAACCAAACAGCAGAGGTGCTCAATTCAGAAGTGCCGATTGTGGCCCTGACGGCAGATATTCAAGAAGGCACCCGTGAGCGCTGTCTGAGTACGGGCATGAACGATTACCTGAGTAAACCGCTCTTGTTCAAAGAATTAGAAATGGTCCTGAGAAAATACCTGGATAAACTTCCCAGCCTGGAAAATGGGGCTGCCGAAAATCCACAACCCGAAAACGTCAACAGCCAAGCCTTCGATCTTCAATACCTGCTCGAAAGGGTCATGATGGATTCCGATTGGGCCCGCGAGTTGGTGACCCTGTATTTAAGTGAAATTCCCCCCCAATTAGAATATCTGGCTCAAAGTCTCAAAGCGGGAAATCTCGATCAAGCGGCACAACAATTGCATAAAATCAAAGGGGCGACCTCCAATGTCAGCAATTCCCACCTGCTGAGATTGGTCAAAACCATGGAGCAAGCGGCATTGGATCACAATCAGGAAGCCTTAGAGCAGGATTGGCCGCGACTAGAAAGCGCTTTTGCAGAGCTTAAAACAGCGATGGAAAAGGCTTTTGCGATCTGCTTGTAGGGCCAAAAGAAAACAGGCTATAATAGCCTTGTTGTCTTTATTTCGGGCACATCGACAGCAGCTTGATTTACGCAACATTCACACACGTCTGTCCAAGCAACCCAATACCTGTGATACCTGCGCTATTTCTTGTTCTCGTTAAAGGGTATGGTAGTGAAAGGGGGAATGCATGTACAAGTTTATTATTTTTCTTTTGGCGGGCATCTTAGCCAGCTTTGCGCCACTGCAAGCAGCCACACCAGAGCCCTTACAATACCGCTCCTTTAAAGACCAAGAGCGGGGACGCAGTCTGCGCGTACACCTGGTTGAAATCAATTTGCAAGACCCACGCATGATCGTCGGCGTGGCCCTGGCCCATGGCAAAGCCAGTGGTGAAGAACGGATCCGTGGCATGGCCGAACGCACCAACGCCGTGGCCGCAATCAACGGCAGTTTTTTTCACGGAAACCGCATCACCAGCTCAGTCGGTTTGGTCATGCGTGAGGGAGAAATCATCGCCGACTCCCGCCACCGCCGAACCTCGCTGGGCATCACTTCGGATCGCCGCTTTGTGATTGGCATTCCCAAGATCAAAACGGGTTTACATTTTCCCGAAAAAAATCGTTTTCAGCTGGTCAGTGGTATCAACCAGCCGCGCAAACCCAAACAGACGGTCGTCTACACCCCCCGCTTTGGCAAACACACCCAGACCAATCAATATGGCCAAGAGGTGATCGTCGAAAAAAACCGGATCGCACGTTACGGACGGGGCAATAGCTTTATTCCGCGCAATGGTTTTGTGATCTCGACCCACGGCAAAAGCAAAACAGAAATTCAAAAGCTCTATCCTGTTGGCACACGGCTCAGCATTCACGCCGAAAAAAGCGGCGAGTGGAGCAAAGTTCGCACGATTATCACGGGTGCCCCACATTTGGTACACGAAGGCCGCATTCACAATACCTACTACCAAGAAAAACTCCAGGCCTCACTCAAAGCGCCCAATTCGCGCAGCGCCGTGGGTTATACCCACAATCAGAAATTGCTGCTGCTCAATGTCTTTCCCGAAGGCAAAAGCAAAGGGGGGGTGACTTATACCCGTTTGGCACAAATTATGAAACGACTGGGAGCCGTTGAGGCCCTCGGGCTGGATGGCGGCGGTTCCACCTCTCTCTATGTCTCAGACAAAGGCATCAAACATGGCCCCCGCCCCGTTACCAATGCCCTGATTGTAACCATGACCCCACGTCCACTTTGGATCCCCGGCCAAAAACAACCGCAGTCGCGCTTTTGTGATCAGAATTGCTAAGCAAAAGTCAGCAACAGACACGTCAAAAGCAAAGTGGCCAAAGGTGGAATTAGGCCACTTTGTCTTGGCGGCCACGCAGGCCATCAAAGTATTTCACCACATAACCGGCTGAAGCCTTGCCTTTGGCGTCCAAAAGCACGGTGACATGGTCCGAGGTAACATCTTTGCCAATCTGGGCACAATAGGCGTCCAAACTCTTGGCATTAAATTGGCTGCAAGCAGTATCGACATCCCCTTTAAAGAGATTGTCGAAGAACTTGCCTTTGCCAAAGGCATCCCAAAGCTTATCGCTGTTGCGATAGGCACTCACAACCGCTTGACCGGCATTGTGAGCAGCATTGCGTCCCGTGGTTTCGAGGCCCGAGAGTACGCTGCCACCGAGATCAAGCCAATTTTTGAGCTTTTTGGGCTCGGCGCAGACCTCGCGATAATCTTTGCCAATGGCCAGACACGAGGTCGCCAATTGTGGAATCGAATCGTCTTTCTCGCGGTTGAGATTAAATTTAACCCCATCAGGAAAGCTGTCTTTGTCGGCAAAGCCCCCAAAGCTGATCACCTCAACGCGCGACATAATCTTGGCCACATCGGCGTCTGACTTGCCCACTTTTTTATAGGCTGCGGCGATATCATGTAAGGCATCCCCTGTAATGGCTGCACCTTGGCTGTGGGCAAAGACGCGCACCTTTTCGCCAGCATCCAGGGCTTTGCGCAAACGGCCCTGCATATCTTTGGAGATCTGGGTGTCCACGCCGGTAATATTCATCAGCGATTCTGCAGCATCAGCAACCAGACCGTGGGTGGGGTTGTACACCAATTCCACGAGGGTACCGCCCAAGCGTTCGGAGATCAGCGCCTGGGTTTCTTTGGCACTGCGCTCGGGGGTGCGAATGCCGTTGATAAAAAAGGTCTTGGGGGGTTTGCTCGTAGAGGGCTCAACACAGGCTTCGGGCGTTTCGAGGCTGCAGGCCGCTTTGGCAGAGCCCTGACACATATCCACACTACTGATTTTGGCGCTGGAAGCCGTACCAGCAGGAGCCGCGCTGGCGGGCGCAGGGGCAGCAGAAGTTGCAGATTTTGGACGGGCCGGAGCAGCAGGGGCCGCTGGCAAAAGAGCGGGATTCAGAGGGCCAGTTCCACGGATAGCAGCACTCGACATAGCTTAAATAACTCCAAAGAAATGGGATACGATCTTTATACCCCCAATTTATAGGCTTAAAACCGATCGCAGATGTGTGTCTTTACAGAATTTTAGATCTTTTTTAATATTTCCTCAGCCTTTTTAAGGCGTTGGGATTTTGAGCTCGGGCAAAAATGTGCCCATTTCGATGCTGCTGCTCAAAGGCAAAACCACATTGGTTTGGGTGTCGCGCTCCAATCTTTTAATCTCTTTGAGAATCAAAGGCGGGTGATGATTGGGCGGAGTCACCCCCACCCGAAAGGCATAGAGATCCCAGGTGGAATTTTTTTCGACCACACCGGGCGTCAAGGGATTGTCAAAACGTGAGGCAATGGTTTGATTGCCCGTGGGATTGTGGTTTCCCTGCCAGCAGAATTCAGCCACAGGGGAAGACATGACAGAGTTCGGACAATAATTGGTACTGGTACGATCGATTCCGACATCCAGACTTCCCGATTGAAATTCCACGTCAATTTTCCAAGAGCCAAGATATTCATCCATAATCGCGTAGCGGTGGTGGATCAGTTCGTGCGCCAAGACAAATCCGGGGTGATCCCTGAGGGTATTAAAACGCAGCCACCATTTTTTCTCAAGTTCAATCAAAGCAAAAGGGGTTCCCCCCAAAACGGCATGTTCAGGAATAAAATCACGGGCGATGGAATTGGAATCGACCCGCACATCAATTTTGGCCAAAGGCTGGGCCTGCCCCAGCAAGACTTTGAGACTGCGAATGCGGGTGTGGCCTGCCGTGATCTGGTAGAGCGACAAGGAGGCATAGCGGGTAATTTCGCTCATTCGATCGAGCAAGGTCTGCGGGCCAGCCATATCATATTCAGCGGGTGGACGCGGAAAACGCACGGTTAAATCAATCAACTCTTTGACTTCGTTGACACTGAAGCGCGTATGAACAGCCTCTTTGGAATTGCCTGGGGTTTCCAGCGTCACCAGCAGGGTGTCCTGCTGCGAGGCCGGGATATGCACAAATCCCTGATTCCCCGCATCGATACGTTCATCGGGGGCGGTCCCTTCATTCGGAAAGAAAAAACCCCGGCTCTCATGATTGACATAGACGGTGCTCGGCCCATCTGCGATGATGTCCAGGTCTTTGCCCCGAACGCCCGTGACTGTGAAAAAATGCAATTGGGCCTGGTTACCAGGGTTCGAAAAAACCTCGATCGGCTGATTAAGGGTGACAGGCATACTCTTGACCTGATCCCCCAAGGCTGTGACTTTGGCAGGGAATGTCCCGCCTGAATTCTTTTTGCCCAAGGCCCGCAGCGTGACCTCGGGCTTGTCGCCTTTGCCATTCCAATTTAATTCCAAAATAGCAAGGTTGCCATTGACCAACACCGTATTTGAATTGCGCAGGTTTTTCAAGATTTGACCCGAACCCGATTTGACGATCAGACCGTTGCCTTCGAGCTCAGGCAATGGCGCTTTAAATTCAATATCCAGCGCAAATTGGCTGGTGGGACCCGCATAAAATTCATGGCGGCGTCCGATCATCGGCGCACCCACAGAGCCAAAATTAAACGGCATGCGGGTATTGTACAGATCAGGCAAAATCGCGATGACATCCCCCGGAGAAGCCGATGCCAACACGGGGATCGGACTCTGCTGGCCCGGTGGCCGAAACAAACTGGGACGGGGCGAGGGAATTTGCAAACCTCCCGAGGGAGCGGCACTGGGCTTGCTTTGGGTTTCTGCATCGGGAATGACCTGATTGGGGGTTGAATTGCGCTCAGAATCAGCAGGGTTGAAGAGGCGCTCTAAGTCGCCAGGATTACAGGCCTGAAGCAGACAGGTACAGAGGGCCAAGCAAATAGACAGGGAAGATCGCTGAAACTTTTTACCACAATTGAACATAACAGGAACCCTTCTCTTGATAGGCTAAAAATAAGCGCGCAAAGATTCAGGTTCTGCCCCTCTGTATCAATCCAGTAAAGCGTCTTTGTTTAAACTTGTCAATTACAGCAAAAATGCTGGGATTCGCGCCCGAGCCACTCCAGCGCATTGCTAAACAACAGTTTCTCACGCAGCGCGGGTGAAATTTCGGACATCGACTCAATCAGACTGCCAGGATGATCTTCACCCAGCGGGAAGGGATAATCGCTGCCCAAAATAATCCGGTTTTCACCGAAGATCTCCAATAAACCACGCATCGAACCGGCATCATGCACCAGTGAATCGACCCAAAACTGGCGAATATACTCACGCGGGTTGCGGATTTGATTCACGGCACAGAGATCGGGCCGCACCTGAAAGCCGTGTTCAATCCGGCCCACCAAGCAGGGAAAAGACCCGCCCCCATGGGCAAAGGCCAAACGCAGCTTGGGCAGACGCTCCATCACGCCGCCAAAGATCAGCGAACAAATCGCAGCAGCGGTTTCAAAGGGCATGGCCACCAACCAGGGCAGCCAGTATTTTTGTAGATTTTTCACGCCGCGCATGTCCCAAGGGTGGACAAAAACCGCAGCGCCGAGGTCTTGACAGGCCTCTAAAATCGGAAAGAGCGCAGGCTCATCGAGATTCCAATCGTTGACATGGGTGCCAATTTCAATCCCGGCAAACCCCAATTCGGTCATGCAGCGTTCGAGTTCGGCAATCGCCAACTTGGGTTCTTGCAAAGGCAAGGTGCCCAAGGCCACAAAACGGCGGGGGTTCTCCCGCACGACTTCGGCCAAGTGATCGTTGAGATAGCGCGAAACTTCGAGGGCGTCTTCGGGCACGGCCCAATAATTAAACAAAACCGGAATGGTGGACAAAACCTGCACATCGACAGCGTGTTGATCACATTCCAGCAGGCGCACAGCCGGGTCCCAGCAATTGCTGTCGATTTCGCGAAAAACCTTGCCGCCTTTGACCATCAGGGCTTTGCCCGGCGTGTGGTGATGCAGTTCGACAAAACCTGGATAGCCAAATTTTTCGACAAAATTGGGCAGCTTTTCGGGTAAAATATGGGTGTGGATATCTATTTTCATTTTTCCTCCGAAGGGGAGACGGGACGTTCCATGACTGTGCCACATTGGCCACAGGTGGTATGGGCAGGGTCGCTAAAAAAACGCTCAAAGACGGGTGGCAATTGGCTGACAATGTCGGTTACGGGCAAAAACTCCTCATAGAGCTTGTGACCACAGTTTTCACAGTACCACTGAAAGCCATCAATTTCGTCAGCGCGGCGCTTGCGCTCGATCACCAGTCCGATGGTGTGGGCCGGACGGCGGGGCGAGTGTGGCACATTGCCCGGCAAGAGAAAAATCTCACCCTGGCGAATCGGTAAATCGCGGGGCTGGCCCTGCTCGATCACTTTCAGGGTGATATCCCCTTCGAGCTGGTAAAAGAACTCTTCACCCTGATTAATATGGTAATCTTTGCGCGTATTCGGCCCACCCACCACCATGATCATAAATTCGGTGTCTTGCCAGACCACCTGATTGCCCACAGGCGGCTTGAGCAATTCGCGGTGGTCTTCGATCCACTGCATAAAATTAATCGGGATGGGCAGCATGGGATGCTCCTTGAGCAGATTGAGTGGCTTGGGTGGATTTAAATTCGGCCAGGCATTTGAGTTCAATCGCAATCGGCGTGGGCAAAGCGCCCACCTCAACTGTTGTGCGGCAGGGACGCGTAGCCGGATCGGGAAAATACTCAGCCCAGAGGCGGTTAAAGGTCTGAAAATCTGCCTGCATATCGGTGAGGTAGACCGTGACATCGACGAGATCTTCCCAGCGGGCCCCCGCTTCTTGCAGCACCGTGCGCACATTGGCAAAAACCGAATGGCATTGGAGCGAGATATCGTAAGCCAGAATTTCGCCGCTGGGGCCGAGGGTCACACCCGGAATGGTTTTGCTGCCGCGCTGCCGGGGCCCCAAACCAGACAAAAAGAGCAAATTGCCCACCCGCCGAGCGTGGGGATAAGCTCCCACGGGCTCAGGCGCACGTTGGCTTTCCCATGAAGCGATTTCGAGGGAAGACGTTTCGAATGCAGATAAGGGCTCAGAGACAGACGACATCTTACTTCCTTGTTTTTAAACAGACTATACTGGAATAATGGTATTGTACCGCAAAAAAAGAGGCTTATGATTGAGATTTTAGCGCAAATATCCCTCCGCCCATTCGGTCTGCTTACACGGGGCCAGCCGCTCTTCGCCTGGGTTTGTCTGCTCCTCTTGGTAGGCTGTTCAAGCCCCACAAAGACAGAGCTCAATCTGAGCAAAGCTCAGGAAATACCTTTGATCTACTCAGGCTCAGCCCATGTGCATGGCCTCGATTTGGAAATGCAGGGCCATGGCCACGGTGAGTTGGAATTGCACGAAGGTGGCAAAAAATACACCGGTTGGAAGTTGCAGGGCGCGTTTAAAGAGAGTTATCACGGGGATTGGTATGCCGCTGGTGGCAGATTGGTCTGGAAACCCAGTCCCAACCAAACCCAGAAGCAACTCCAACTGCGCTATCAATTTCGCGATTAAATTCATCCGTCTCAGTCATCATACTCAATGGCGGCATAAGCGGGCAAATGTCGGGCGGCCAGCGCCCAATAGAGTGCAAACCCCAATAAAATGACGGCCAAAAATCGGTAACCGCTAAAAATATTCCAACGGGTGGTAATTTGACCGAAAGCCAATCCCACCCCCACAGCCAGTAAACTGGTCAGCAAATGGGCAAACGACTCCACCGTGGCGCGGTGGCTGGAAGGCGTGCGGTGGTGCAAATAGCCAGTGGTCAAGGGTTGACTCAGCCAGACACAGGCCAAAGCCAGAAATAGCGGCAATAACCCCCAGAGCGAACGCAGAGCTGCTGCCCAAAGCAAAAACAGGGCAAAGCCCCCCAAGAATCCGACAAAGAGCCAGCGGGGCTGTTTGATCTCTTTGAGCCGGTAAGCCAAACTGCGAAACCCAGCCTCTCCGCCCATATAACAGGCATAAAAGAGGCCAAAAAACGCCACAGGCACGCCCACCCCCTGCATATAAATTTGCAGGTATTCATCGACATATTCAAAAACCGCCGCCAAACAGGTGGCCAAGAGCACGATTTTTTGCAAAACTGGCTGGCCGCGTAAAAAAGTAAAGGCCTCGCCCATATGCGCCCAGATATTCTCTGCGGGAGAATGATCGCTCTGTTTGTTTGGTTCATAGAGGCTCAGGGCCGTGCCAAAGGCCAGCACCACCCCCAGCAGCGAGAGCCAATAGGGCGAAACAAGTCCCCAGCGCACAGCCACCCAAGCGCCGCCCAGGGCGCCAATCAGTCCCGCCAGGCTCTCCCACAGGCCAATCCGCCCCAATTGGCGCTCAAAGTCGCCCTGTTCGCCCGTTTCGAGCAGAGAATCGTAGAGCAGGGCATTGGCTGTGCCACTCGCCAGGGCTCCCCCGAGGGCCGCTGCCAGGGCCGAAGCCAAAAACCCCCAGAGATTGTAGGCAAAAATCAACAGGAAAAACTCAAAGAAAATACAAAAAGAACTGAGCAATAAGGTCTTTTTGCGGCTCCAGCGGTCGGCCAGGGCCCCGGTTGGCACTTCTAGAACCAAAGCCGCGAGCGCATAAAAGATTTCGACAGTGACCATGTCCTGCACGCTCAAGCCCCGCGCCAGGCCAAAGACCCGCTCGATCACATAGGCAAAAACCAAGCTGTGGCCAAACCAATAGAGCCTGAGTTTCCAGAGATTGGCCCGGGCCGGATTCACGTTTAAACGCGTTTCAAGCTGCGCACCCAGTCAATCAGGGCCGCTGTGCTTTGTGTTTGACCAAAGAGTTGATGCTGCCGCTCAGCCAATTGATTGCGACACAGACGATTCCACTCGGGTTCACTTGCCAATTGCACGGCCCGGCGGGCATAGTCGGCCAAATCTGTGGCCACGCCAAAATCCAACCCCATCGCTTGGTAGAGACCTGTGCCCCCACGCCCGCGCTGAAAAGGCGCTGGCCAAGTGACCACTGGCAAAGCGCGCGAAAAGGCCATGTACAGGGTATTGCCACCGCCAAAATGGGGGGTGTCGAGTACCACATCGGCGTTTTCGAGCAGGGCCATAAAGGTCTCCCAGCGGGCCCAGGGCAAGAATCGAATCCGAGCCACATCTGGCCTGGGCAATCGCCGCTGCAAACGCGCCTGCAAAATTTGGTGCAAAAGACTGTGGTGATAGCGAAAGAGCAGAATCTCGGCCAAGGGATCGCGGGCCAGAATCTCGGCCAAAACCGCATCAAAATCTGGGTGCAGCTTAAACAGGGTCATCGGGCAAAAGTAAAGATGGGCGGACTCAGACAGGCCCAACTCAGCCCGCGTACGCGAAGCGCTGCGCCGGGGAGGGGCCGTATAGTTCACCGGCACGCCGGGCAAGCCAATCAGGGTTTCGGAATAATGAAGCTGGGCCTCGGCCGTTTCGAGACTGCTGTGGGAAATAAAATAATCGACGTTGGGAATCCCACTGGTGACCGGATGCCCCGACAAGACCGCTTGCACCGGGGCAAGCCGAGCAAAGGCCAAAAGCCAGGAGAAAGAGTCCATGCCCAGTTCGGGGTAAATCAGCAAATCGAGCTGATGTTCGCTCAGCGTTTGACGGGCCTGGGCCAAGTCAGCAGGCAAATGAACCAACTTGAGCTTTTGCGCCAAGGTGTGTGACCGCGTCGGGCTGGGCAGCGGGGGTCAAAAAAAGCGTGACCTCCCAATCGGGTTCAGCAGCCAGGGCCTGAATCATGGAGCCAAAACAATGGGTCACGGAATGGTCCTGAAAAAAAGCCGAGACCAGGCCAATCCGCAGTGGTCCGCGCGGGGAGGCCGGCAAGGGGGGAGCCAGGTCCAAAACCGGGGCCAAAAGTCGCGCCAAGGCGCTGTTTATGTCGCGGTCATTCTGGCCTTGGTAGGCCAAATAAAAGGGGGTGAGCCCCATCAACTCACGCTCGGGCACTGCCACCTGTAAATCAATGCCCTGCAAAGCGTTGAAACATTCAAACAATTGCGCGCGGTAAGCTTCGATTTCAGATTGATCGGCATAGACACGGGGCAGGATCATGGACTGCCGCAAGAGCAGCAAAGCGCGTTCACTGGCAGGGGTGGGCAAAAAGGACGGGCCGGTTTGGGCGGGGCGAAAAAGCATCGGCTGTTGACTCAAGGCCCGGCCAACAGCCTGGCGAGCAGCCAGGGTTTGCCCGTTCTTGTCGTATAACATGCCCAGATTGTACCAGCCCTCGACATAATCGGGCCGTATCTCCACCGCCCTTTTATAAGCATCCAGCGCCTCATTCATTAGGCCACAGCTTTTGGCCAGACGCCCCAAATTGGTCCAGACCTCGGCGAATTCAGGGGCCCGTTGCAAGGCCTGTTCAAAGGCCTGGCGAGCAGCTTCGGGCTGGCGCAATTGAATCAAGATCAGCCCGGCTTCGTTGTGGGCATCGGCATTATCGGGGGCGTCTGCCAGCCAGGCCTGGACATGGCGATAGGCATCTGACCAACGTTTGAGCTCCTGGTAATAGAGTGTCAATTTGGGGTGCCAGCGCGGAGGATCCTTTTCCAATTGAGAACAACGCTCCCACAGCTCCACAGCCGCTGAGAGCGCCCCTTTGAGCAAAAATACTTGGGCGAGATAATCCAGGGCCAAAACAAAATCCGGATGAAAGCGCAGGGCCTGGCGAAAATAATCCTCAGCCCGTGGATAATCCGCTTGGCGAAAAGCCAAAAAACCCAACCCAAACCAACTGGGGGCATGGGCTGGCAAACGGGCCAAGACGGCCTGGTAGTGATTCTGGGCCTCGGGCCAGTTCTGGGCTTGGCAGAGCACCCCCAAGCGGTAATGCAGTTCCGGCTCTTGGGGATATTCAGCGAGCAAGGCCAACAACTGCACGCGGGCCTCGGCTGAGGAGGCCTGCTGCAAAACCGGCTCAAGGGCTGCAAGGGCGTCTGAATAACTCATCTGTTTAGAATAACACGCCCAGCTTTGCAGGCTGTAATTCGTTTGTAAGGATACTGTAAGTTAAAGGCGTTATTCTGACTACGTTTGATGCAGCGCATAATTGAAAGGAGATTCCCCCATGCCCGTTTTGAGCCTCCCCACTGGCCTTGAAATCACCGCCCATGTTCCCCATACCCAGCCCGAGATTTTGACCCCCGCCGCCCTGGAATTTATTGCCACCTTGCAACGCGAATTTAATCCCCGCCGTCAGGCCCTTTTGGCCCGGCGCCAAGAGCGTCAAAAGCAGATCGATGCCGGCCAACTGCCCGGCTTTTTGCCAGAAAGTGCCGATCTGCGGGCCGGGGATTGGCAAATCGCCCCTATTCCTGCCGCCTTGCAAAAGCGCCACGTGGAAATCACAGGGCCGATTGACGCCAAGATGATTATCAACGCCCTGAACTCGGGGGCAGATGTCTTTATGGCCGATTGCGAAGACGCCTCCAGCCCGACCTGGGAAAACATGGTCCAAGGCCAGGCCAATCTCTACCAAGCCGTGCGCGGCAGCCTCAGCCACCAGAGTGGAGAAAAAGTGTACAGCCTCAAGGCCGAAACGGCAGTCTTGCTGGTGCGTCCCCGCGGCTGGCATTTGGACGAAAAACATGTAAGGGTCAATGGCGAGGGCATCTCCGCCTCACTCTTTGACTTCGGTTTGTATTTTTTCCACAATGCCAAAGCATTGCTGGAGCAAGGCCGGGGCCCCTGGTTTTATTTGCCCAAACTCGAAAGCTATCAAGAGGCCGCGCTCTGGAACGACGTCTTTGTGCGGGCCCAAAATCTGCTCGGCATCCCACAGGGCAGTATCAAAGCGACGGTGCTGATCGAAACCATTCTGGCAGCCTTTGAAATGGACGAAATCCTCTATGCCCTGCGCGAACACATCGCCGGGCTCAACGCCGGCCGCTGGGACTATATCTTCAGCGTGATCAAAAAGTTCCGCAACCGCCCCGGCTTTGTGCTGCCCGATCGCTCCCAGATCACCATGCAGGTGCCGTTTATGCGCGCCTATTGCGATTTACTCGTGCAAACCTGCCACAGGCGCGGCGCCCACGCCATGGGCGGCATGGCGGCCTTTATTCCCAATCGCCGCCAGCTTGAGATCACCGAAATGGCGCTGAAACAGGTGCGGGCCGACAAAGAGCGCGAAGTGAGCCAGGGCTTTGACGGCACCTGGGTGGCCCACCCCGATCTGGTGCCTGTGGCCCGAGAGGCATTTGCCGCCTTGGGGTCAAAGCCCCACCAGAAAGAAGTCTCGCGTTCAGAGGCGACGATTGCCGCCGAAGACCTGCTCAATTTTGAAATAACGGGTGGGCAGATCAGCGAAACCGGTGTGCGCACGAATATCAGCGTGGCACTGCAATACCTCTCGGCCTGGCTGCAGGGCCAAGGCGCAGTGGCAATCAACAATTTAATGGAAGATGCCGCCACCGCGGAAATCTCCCGCGCCCAACTCTGGCTCTGGCTGCACCGGCCCGAGATCCGCTTCAGCAATGGCGAAGCAATGAACCCTGCCAAAGTGATGGCCTGGCTGCCCGAAGAACTGGCCAAAATCCGCAATTTGCTCGGAGCCGAACGCTATCAGGCCGGGGCCTATACTGCCGCAGCCGAATTGCTGGAGCAATTGCTCCAAGCAGAGAATTTCCCCGAATTTTTAACGCTCTTGGCGTATCAACGTCTGTAAAGGAATAAAAATATGACTCCCGAATCGATTCAAGCTCTCGAAAAATCCTGGCAAAGTGAGCGCTGGCAAGGCATTCAACGCCCTTACAGTGCCGAGCAGGTGCTGCGTTTGCGCGGCAGCCTCACCCCCGAATACACATTGGCCCGCCATGGTGCCGAAACCCTCTGGCAGCGCATCAAGCAACAGGCCTTTGTGCGCGCCCTGGGCGCTTTAACAGGCAATCAGGCTGTTCAATACGTGCAAGCGGGTCTGCAGGCCATTTACCTGAGTGGCTGGCAGGTGGCTGGTGACGCCAATAGCGCAGGCCAAACCTATCCCGACCAGAGCCTGTATCCGGTCGACAGCGTGCCCGCTGTGGTGCGCCGGATCAACAATGCTTTGCAACGGGCCGATCAGATCGAATGTCTGCAGGGAGAGGCCAGCCGCGATTGGTTTGCCCCGATTGTGGCCGATGCCGAAGCTGGTTTTGGCGGCGTGCTCAACGCCCACGAGCTGATGAAAGCCCTGATCGAAGCCGGGGCCGCCGGTGTGCATTTTGAAGACCAATTGGCCTCTGAAAAAAAATGTGGCCATATGGGCGGCAAGGTGCTGGTACCCACCTCTGAATTTATCCGCAAACTCGTGGCCGCCCGCCTGGCTGCCGACGTGATGAACGTGCCCACCGTGCTGGTGGCCCGCACCGACGCCCAGGCCGCCCAACTCCTCACCAGCGATATCGACGAACGCGACCAGCCCTTTTTGACCGGCGAGCGCACCAGCGAGGGCTTTTTCCGCCTCAAAGGTGGCAACGACTGTGCCATAGCCAGAGGTTTGGCTTATGCCCCTTATGCCGATCTGATCTGGTGTGAGACCTCCACCCCCGATCTGGGTGAAGCCCGCGAATTTGCCCAGGCCATTCACGCCCAGTATCCGGGCAAAATGCTGGCCTACAATTGCTCTCCGTCTTTTAATTGGCAGCGCCACCTCTCCGAAACAGAGATTGCCCGCTTCCAAGAGAACCTGGGTGAACTGGGCTACCGCTTCCAGTTTGTGACCCTGGCGGGCTTTCATGCCCTGAATACAGCCGCTTTTGAGCTGGCCGAAGCTTACAGCCGCGAAGGCATGGCTGCCTATTCCCGCCTGCAAGAACGCGAATTTGCGCTCGAAAAGCAGCACGGGTTTAGTGCCGTCAAGCATCAGCGTTTTGTCGGTGCCGGTTATTTTGATGAAATTCAACAGGTGATCACGGGGGGGCTCAGCTCCACCACGGCCCTGGCGGGTTCCACCGAAGAAGCTCAATTCCATTAATCGGTCGACGCGTCTTCTGCGTCTTTTATCCCTTGAAATCCCTGGGAGAGGTTCGCCTCTCCTTTTTTTTGTCTGGATTTTGGCACCTAACGGCAAAAAACAGAGAACATCGCCAATCCAATCCAATCCAATCCAATCGGAATTATGGCCCAAAATGCCCTTTGATTCAAAATACCTCCTAAAGGTATATTTAAGAAAATTTGGCTGCTTTGGGGGCTTTTATGCAAATTTGGGTCAATGGTCTATTTGGGCGCGCGTGTACGACCTGGCTGGTGTTGGTGCTATTTCTGCTCTCTTGTACTGCGCAGCCGCCAGCGGTCAAAGCGCCGGACCCGACACCCGCCCTTCTGAAAAAAGCCACACGCAAGGCCTCGTATATTTTGGCTCCCAAGGATTTTCATTACCGGCAAGGGAAATGGCTCGACCCAAAAGAATTGAAATGGCCCCAGGGACACCCCAGCTCCTACCCTTTTGTGCCTGAAGGCTTCAAAATCCAAGATTATCCCCAAAGCTGTTCTGCTGAAGACTGTGGGCTGGTTGCTTTGAGTGCCAGTATGGGCTGGCCGAGTGTAGGGGGAATCAACAGTTCCAGTATCAGTGCGGACCAAGCCACAAGTCTCGATTATGGGTTTCAGGTATTGAGTACGGGTAAAAATGAATCGGGTTTTACCATTGCCACAGAAATACGCATGGCGCTCAATATCCAAGCGGTGAATACAACAGGGGGCAATCCCCCTTTTACCGATCGCTCGGTGATCTCTTCCATCATGCAATTTAGCAGCACAGATGGAAAAACCTATCAACCTGTCAGCAATGGGGGCAATTCTTTTCTCTCGTTCAGTATCTATAATGTGAACAATATTACAGGTGTGAGCCCCACTGTCTGCCAATTCTGGCAAAGCTCAGGTCTGATCTCTTTTTCTCCGACTTCTTCATTGACGCTCACTCCCGGCAATAAAACCGCCACGCTCAAGGTCAGTGCCAGCGGCCCCACAACGACCAGCGGCCAGAACTGGTTGAATGTGGCTGGTCCTGAGCAAGAAGAACCGCAATATGCCTGCATGAATATTGGTGCAACGGGATCAGCGAATTTTCGGATTGAAGGAACAGTGCGTGTCCCTTTTGTCGAAGAGAGCCCTGATTTGATTGATGTTCAGGCCTTTCCCGGCAGTTTTTCGCCTGCAGATAGTGAACAAGTCAAAATCACTGTGGATCCCGTTAACGACAGTCGGCCTTGGACCCTCAAAGCCAAGGCCAAAAGCCTGAAAGGGGATTGCACATTTGCAGAGACAACTCTCAGCAGTGGTCAAGGCACAAAAACAGACATTCCCTTTGGGGGCGAAGTGCCCGATGGAGAATACGAGCTGATCGCCGAATACGACGACGCCAATGCCCCCAAAGAACCGGGTCAAACCACTGTGACGGCGAGCAGCGAGGTCGCATTTAATCCTGGCGGTTATCTTGTCACCTTTGGGCTCCCCGTCCCTTTTACTTTTACAATCAAACAACCCGTCTGCCCCAAAGGCAAAATCACCCTGATCAGCGGCACCCTCAAAAGTATTGCGGCCGGGTCTCAAGAGGTGACGTGTCAACCCGAAGACTTCGGCACCGCTGGCAGCCAGTTTACCTGGGATGGGATATGCCAAGGCCCCAATGGCGATGTGAGTGGCATTGGACAAGTCGAATTTAAGTTGGAAGCTGCCGGGAAAAGCGATACGGCCACCGTCAGAATCGAACCCGAAGGAACAGGACCAACAGGTCCACCCACACCACCCAAACAGACTAACCGTCCGCGTAAAAATCCTAGCGAAGAACCAACAGCCCCCCCGACATCACGCTCTGGCTGTGAGGACATCCCTGCTCTGTGTTTAGAATGCCCTGTAGGTTCTATCTGTAGCGGTAAGCCTAAACCACCAACCCCGGGACCGAGACCCCCTGTGCCTCCAGAAGTGGCCTGTCCGCCTGCGGGCATTTGCCCTCCCCCCACCTGTTCTGGCAGTACTTGCCCAGACCCAAACCCCACACCCTGCCCTCAGGGAGCCATCTGTCTGCCTCCCCCATCACCCACGCCGAAACCAGATGGAAGTTGCTCTGATGGATATATTTATGTCCCTAAAATTGATGCCAATGGTAACTCAATTGGCGGAGAATGCGATTATTGCCCAAAGGAGTATTTTGACTATGATGAAGACAACGGGTGTTATTTAAAAATGTTCTTTAAAGTGGAACATGCTCCCAATCCCCCTCTGGGAGCGCCTTTTAATCCTGTCACCTTTTCACCGAGAGATATTAACGGTGTTGCCGACAAAGTGCATTTTATTACGGCAGGTGATATCAACTCTTTTCCTGGCCTCCATTATGTTCGCTGGGATATGGCTATTGCATCCAAGAAAGATCCCAACTGGAAAAGCCCTGATGTGTTTAAAGGCCAAGAGGGCCTGCAAACCATTGTCTATGATGGTTGGCAATCATCCAAAGACTGTCTGATTGATGGCGAATATTCTTTGAGCCTGATATTGCAACCCAAACCCTATCTCGAAGAAAACCCGCCTCAAATTTATGTGCAGGTTCCTAAATATAAATACGCAGTTCCCACCACGGTCTTTATCAAAGAAAAAGACAAAATTCCCTTCCGTGTGGACAATACCCCGCCCGTGGTGAAAAATCTGGTGATCACCGAAAGGGTGGTTGATGCTCAAGCAGAGATTTACGAAACAGATGTCTCCTTTACCCTGGTGGACCCCAAAGTCAACGAAAGCGGGAGCACTTTGCCAGACGCAACCCAATTAGAGGCTGGGGCCCTGCAGATCTTTGCCGATGACGCGCCCTTTTACACCAGCCCGGCAGTGGACGCGGACGGCTTTTGGATCGCCAGCCTATTGCCGCAAAACCTGAAAAACTGGAAACTCACCAAATCCAGCCCCACCGGCCGCCAAGCTCAGGTCAGTTTTACCTTGCGCCATCGCCTGGCAGGCCACACACTAGAGGTGGAGGTCCAAGACACCTTGGCCAACACTGGCCGCTATATCCTCTACCCGGAGGGTAACTGAGCATGCCGAAGTTAGGAGGCAATTAAATGAAAGCCTTATTCAAACCCGTATCTGCAGCCCTGCTCGCCAGCTTTCTCGCTGCCTGCAGCTTGATTCCCCCAGCCCAGCAAAGCAGCCAACGACAGGCACAAGCCCAGGTGCAGACCGCTGCGGATACTGGCCAAAAGCCGCCTGAAAAGGTCACCTTTCCCAATATGGTGACAACAACACCCTTGAACACAAATCTGCCCGCCGATAAAAACGCCCAGCTCAATGCCGCGCTGGAGCAGGCCCTGGCCGAAAAACCCGCCGAAGAGGGCTTTGCTGTGCAGAGCTTTAATCTGCCCCAGATCTTTGTGGTGCGCTTTATGGCCCAGGCCAAGAACCTCAAGCAGCAGGTCAAGATTCCCGAAAATGGCGAATTTAAACTGGTGCTTGAAGCAAGCAGCGGCAAGAAGCTGGAGATCCTCGATGGCGATGGCAGCGATGGCCAGGCCACGATTCGCCTACCCAAACAGACCTACGAGACCCTGCTGCACCTGCAGGGGCCTTGGAAACCCAATAGCAGCCTGGAGGTAAGCGATGACCTCTACTATGTCAAAGACACGCTCAGCTCCAAGCAGGGCAAGTTGCTGGATCTCAACCGCTGGTTTTTGCTGGGCGTGCGGCCTTTGCCTGTGCCGAGTGATTGGTACAACCCCGATGGGCAAAAGCTGGTGCTCAAGTTTAAGACCGATACGGTGAAAGAGTTTCAGATGGCCTGGTGGACGACCAATCAGAAGGCTGCTTATCCGCCGGGAATTCAGCAGATTGGGCCTGCGGGCGGGATCGTGGAGCTGCCGGGGGTGGCCAAACTGGAACTACCTGCGGGAGCTTTAAGCGCGCCGACGGTGGTGGTCATGCGCCAGCAAAAAGAAGTGGCTTCACGGAAAGACTATTGCCCTAATCCATATGACCCCAATCAATGTTACCTGGGCTGGGTTTTTGCAGCTCCCATTGTCAAAATTGAACCCTTGGGCCTTAAATTAAATAAACCGGCTCCCTTGGATTTGCCTGTTTACACGTTTTTTGAACGCTATAGCCCGATAAGCATAGAAGAAGTAGGTAGCCTAGAAATCAACAATACTGTCTCTTGGCAATACTTCCCCTACTTAGCAAAGCGTCCACATATCCGAAAATTTAGTGATATTACTCATCATAATCTCATCATGTCACTACAACAATTTGCTTATATTTCTCGGCAAATGTATTACACTTCAAGTGTTGAAGAGTTTTATCAATCTCAAGGTTTCAAAACTCAAAGTGAAACCTCCCCCCCATGTGCAATTAAGGGAGCTGTTCAATATGCTCTGAGCGAACATTTTTATCTTGTCGACAATAGCGGTAAAGCATGCCCAGAATCATTAGAAAATATCAAAAAATATCTGGAAACTGGTCATGCTGCACTTATAGGGCGTGGTTGGGAAATGCGCCCACCACCACTTTCTTTTCAGCCAGCAGGTTTAGACGAAAGTAGAATACCTGTTCAATTTCAATTTAATCCTCCAGGTGATTTTCTTGCTCAAGTATTGCCTCTCTTTGGCCCTACAGGCCAGTATTTGGGGCCACAGATAAATATTGCAGTCAATGAAGCCAATCCGTTTAATGATCCTTTCAGTGCTGAAGTTGTCTTACACGAATTGTTTCACACTTTTCAAGATGCTTATATGGTTGATAAAAGAGACACCTTTAAAAAAGAAGAACGCGCCATGATTGAAGGCACGGCAGAATTCGCTGGTTTTTTCTTAACCGAAGAACTCAAAACAACGTTCGGATTCACAACGGTTAACCCAACTAAATCCCATTATGCAGGACGAGTCAAACATCTAGAAACACTGGACACAAGCCTTTTTTTAAGACTGGATCAGTACAATGCGCCAGTGGGAAGAGATGCCTACGACACAGTTGCTTTCTGGACTTATCTTTTTAACAGTTATGGCACAAAAGGGATAGCGGAACTCATTCATCTGTATGGCTCTAAACATCGAGTTCAAGAAATATTGACACGTTCAATCGCATCGTTGTCTGATCTTCTCAAACAAAAAAGTGGCAGCCCAACCATCGATGATTATTATCTGAATTTTGTGAAAGATGCCATTATTCAAAAGAATGTCAGCTTGTTCACAGAAATTGAATTAAACCATATTGCCTATAAAAAAAAGCATACTATTTCCAATACTCACACAGTTCAAAACCCATTGCTTGTCAGCAGCGAAGGAACGGAACCGCTCTCTGTTGTGAATCTACTCTTACAAGCCGATCAAAAAATACGTCAGCCACGCAATTTATATATCCGCAGCATTTCACCTACTCCAGAAACAACCTTTTTCATTAGTAATCAGGAAGGACGTCGTAAAATTCGCGAATTTCTGTATCCAGGTTTGGTCGGGGTTAATAATACTGAAGGGATAGCCGTCAAAACTGAATTGGATAATTCTGGTAGACTACGCAGAAAACCTTATATCAGCAGTGATTTCTCAGTCAGTAAAGAAGGTTTTTTAATGATACCTTCCTTTGGTCATGAACAGCCGGTTAAATCAGCGATTTTGTCAATTTATAACACCCTCTGGAAAGTTGCTTTTTGGGATGATCCGCGGAAAAATGCCTTTACCATGAACCTCGAAGTTTTCCTCGGCCCCAAACTGCTCTCGGCTGAATGGCCCAAAGAGAAAGACGGCCAAGATATCACCACTGACAAGGCCGCTCCCCAACTCGACTTAACAGGTACAGGCTTTGATCCATCCAACACAGAAATTATCTTTCAGCCCCGCTCAGAAGTGGGCAAAGAAATCAAACAAAAGCCTGTCTTTTTAGAATCCAAAATCGACAGTGATGGGGTAGAGATTCAAAATATGTTTGTCAACATCCCCAACCAGGCCTTAAAAGGGGGCTGGATTGAAGCGCGCTCAGCCAATATTCCCAGCAACCGCATCGAACACACCACCTACGCCTGCAATATGCTGCCCACCAATGCCTCTTTCAGCACAGCAGCTCAAAAGCCTTGCCCTCAATAGCCCTAAAGCCCCGCCACATCTTCGGCGCTCAGCCCTGTGTACTTGCAAATACTGACCACAGGCAAGCCATCGGCTTTCATCTGGCGGGCGCTTTCGCGTTTACGTTGAAGTTCACGTGCTTGCAATGTTTTTCAACATCTTCTTTAACCAACTCAAGCATGATTTTTCTCAATTCTTGACGTTCTGCGGCCAAACCCATTTGCTCAGACATCTTCTTGTTCTAAGCGCTCTATCAGCCACATCCTGGCCAAAGTCTGATACCCCATGCGCTTGCTGTCAGCCACTTTGCGCAGACGAACAATCGTCTCTTCATCAATCCGCATATGCAATTGCTGCATCAAGCGACGACGGGGAGGCTCAGCAACCCCTTCATACTTAAATTCATCGCTTTCAAAGACATCCTGCTTTACAAGATAGTCTGCACGTTGCTCATCTGTTTGACATTCAGCAAGCGTTTGGGGCACAGTTCGTTTCATCTTCGCCTTTTCCTCTTGGTGTGATAGCGTTTTTGGTAACTTGGGCGCATGGGCATGGCATGAATCACCCTGGCTACCCCCTCTTGCTCAGGTACATAGCCAATTTCAAACAATTCTCCATCTTCTGTTTCCGCCAAAGCCAGCACCACAGTCGGGTCAGACTCTGAACGCAACAACAAGGGGCGTTGGTAGGGATTGTACAAGCTATCGAGAATCTGAGTTTCGGTTACCCCATGCTTGTGAGCTGATGAAATGGTGCGGATTTGATCTGGCAAACGCATACTTAAAATATATCATATGTATATACAAAAATAATATGAATTTTGTGTGAGTGTTTTGAGGCAATTTTAACAAATCCTCACTTGCCCAATCGCCTCGCTGGCCATACGCTAGAGGTGGAGGTCCAAGACACCTTGGTCAATACAGGCCGCACTATCCTCTACCCGGAGGGTAACTGAGCATGCCGAAGTTAGGAGGCAATTAAATGAAAGCCTTATTTAAACCCGTATCTGCAGCCCTGCTCGCCAGCTTTCTCGCTGCCTGCAGCTTGATTCCCCCGGCCCAGCAAAGCAGCCAACGACAGGCACAAGCCCAGGTGCAGACCGCTGCGGATACTGGCCAAAAGCCGCCTGAAAAGGTCACCTTTCCCAATATGGTGAAAACCACACCCTTGGACACAAACCTGCCAACCGATAAAAACGACCAGCTCAACCAAGCCCTCGAGCAGGCCCTGGCCGAAAAGCCAGCAGAAGAAGGCTTTGCTGTGCAGAGCTTTAATCTGCCCCAGATCTTTGTGGTGCGCTTTATGGCGCAGGCCCAGAACCTCAAGCAGCAGGTCAAGATTCCCGAGAATGGCGAATTTAAACTGGTGCTCGAAGCAAGCAGCGGCAAGAAACTGGAGATCCTCGATGGCGATGGCAGCGATGGCCAAGCCACGATTCGCCTGCCCAAACAGACCTACGAGACCCTGCTGCACCTGCAAGGCCCGTGGAAACCCAATAGCAGCCTGGAGGTGAGCGATGACCTCTACTATGTCAAAGACACGCTCAGCTCCAAGCAAGGCAAATTGCTGGATTTAAACCGCTGGTTTTTACTGGGCGTGCGGCCTTTGCCTGTGCCGAGTGATTGGTACAACCCCGATGGGCAAAAGCTGGTGCTCAAGTTTAAGACCGATACGGTGAAAGAGTTTCAGATGGCTTGGTGGACCACCAACCAGCAGGCGGCGTATCCGCCGGGGATCAAGCAGATTGGGCCAGCAGGTGGGGTCGTGGAGCTGCCGGGGGTGGCCAAGCTGGAGTTGCCTGCAGGGGCTTTGAATCAAACGACCACACTTTCCATCAAACAAATGCTCTCCGCACCCTCGATCGAAGCCTCTTGCCCCAGGAACAAAGATATGTGCCCGCCATTGGATTATGCGGGCCCTGTCATTCAGATTCAGCCGATGGGCTTGCGTTTAAACCAACCGGGGCGCTTGTCCCTCCCTACGAATATGGAGCGGGTAGGTATCATTGGGCCTTGGTCTATTCGCTATATGTACAGTGAAACCCTGGACACCAATGCCTGGGAAACAGACCAAGATCTTTTAGTCTTTTTTCCAGATATTCGTCCCCCCTCAATGACAGGAGTTGAGTGGGATTCTCAGCACAATCGCCCCATAGGAATCCGCTTTTTGGGTTATTTTTCAAAATATATTTACGATTATCTTCTTCCCGATGGCTCCACCAAACCACCAACCCGGAATCCCTTCCAAATCAGCGCCTTTCAGATTGCCCAAACACCGCCTACCCCGTACCAAGAAGCACCTGTGGACATACCCTTTGGCAACGTTACTTTTAACGTCAGATTTGATCCGAATATCAAAGCCCCACTCCTGCGTCGCTGGCTGGAGGATCTACTGGCTGAGTATTCAAAGGCAAATAGAGCCCTCACAGGCAAAGACAATCCCTCAAAATCTTTGCCGATGACGCGCCCTTTTACCCCGGCCCAGCAGTGGACGCGGACGGCTTTTGGATCGCCAGCCTATTGCCGCAAAACCTGAAAAACTGGAAAATCACCAAATCCAGCCCCACCGACCGCCAAGCTCAGGTTAGTTTTACCTTGCGCCATCGCTTGGCAGGCCACACACTAGAGGTGGAGGTCAAAGACACACTGACACTGGCCAATTCACGTCGCAGGCGTGCTATTTCGGTTCCCTCCATCTTGGCTTCACAACGCCAACGGTAGAGCATGTTTTGCCGCAATTCCGTGTGACTCTGCTGCTTTTGCTCCTCCCTGACAGTAAGAAAGCTCAACAGCTTCCTGTCAGCTTTGCGTTTAGCCCCCTCCCCTCTGCTAAAATTAAAATGAACAACTCAACGCCCGTCTGAGTCTGATCTGATACCACTCCCAGCCCAGACAACATCCGCCAAAGGAGGCCGCCGTGTTCAAAACCCCATTGCTGAGTTTATTGGCGGCCAGCCTGCTGCCCAGCCTGATTCCAGGAACAGCGCCGACCGGCCTGCAATTGGCCAGCCCAGAGCAATTGCGTGCCATCCCCCTGGCTTCGATGCCCTATTCGGGGATAGATTTGCCAGGCAAAGTGGATTTGTCTGACAATATGCCCCCACCGGGGGACCAAGGCGGGCAAAACTCCTGTGTGGGCTGGGCCACAGCCTATGTGCTCAAATCGTACCAAGAGCGGATTGAGCACAATCACCTCTTGGCCAAACCCGATGGCTCGCCGCAGTGGCAAAAGGTCTTCAGCCCAGCCTTTGTCTATAATTTGCTCAATAACAGCCGCGATGGCGGCATCACGTATATCGACGCGCTCAATTTACTCTCCAGCCAAGGCGTCGTGCCCTGGTCAGAAATGCCTTACAATCCCGACGATTTCCGCAGCAAACCGGCGCCAGCGCTCTTGCAAAAAGCCCGCGCCTGGCGCATCGACTATTGGCGGCAGGTCAATGTGCTCGATCCGAAAGAACTCAAGGCCCATCTCAATGCGGGCTACCCAGTCATGTTGGGTGCGGTGATCGATCAGGGCTTTTACAGGGCCCGCAAAGGCCATGTTTGGAAAAAGCGCGAAGGCAAAAGCCTGGGCGGCCATGCCCTGGTATTGGTGGGCTACGATGATGCCAAACGCAGCTTTAAGGTGATCAATTCCTGGGGGCCGCGCTGGGCCAATGGCGGCTTTGGCCAAATCGACTACGCCTGGTTTGCCCGTGTGGTGCGTGAGGGCTTTGTCGCCAAAGACGCGATCAACGGGCTTCCTGCACCAGCAACGCCCACACCGCCCAACCGCTCTTTGAATCAACCCGAAGCCTGGGGCCGTCGCTTGCAAGGGGGTGAAGACCCCGACGATGGCGCGGTCGAAGAAGAACAAATGGTGGTGGATCAGCGCAAACCGGTGCCCATCCTCAGCACAATTCCGCAAGCGCCATCCACTCTCCCGCCCAAATCCGACAGCCCTCCCCAATCAGACACAAAGCCAAGTCAACAACCGGCAGAAACGGAGGCAGGACAAACCGCCCCCCCCGGCAAAACAGACGGACTCAGTTTAAAAGGCAAATTGAGTCTGCCCGTGGGCCTCGGGCAAAGTGAAGGAAAAAACGAGGGGAAAAATGCCCAGTTGCTGTTGCGGGTCTACGCCCAAGAGGGCACGCGGCGCGGCCCCTTGCTCAGCACCCATCTGGTCAGGCAATTTTCAGGATACACAAGTTTAAATGCCCAGGCCCAATTGCCAATTCAAGCCAAAATGGCCGAAACCAATTGGCTGGCCGAATTGGCCTTAAACAGCCTCAATCTGGAGCGCCATCCAGGGCTGGGAGGAAACCAGCCCTTGGAGTTGGTCATCGTGCCCGAACTCTTTGTCGATGGCTTTGGGATCTGGGTCGGCGCCCCGATACTGCAGCAATTGCCCACAGGTAGCTATGCTCTGCCCAAACGCAATGCCGAAGACATCACGGCCGCCTTTTTCAGCGCCTGGCAAGCACAGGACGATGGGCAACTTTGGTTCTTACTCAGTCGCCAAGCCCAGCGTGAAGTGATAGATTACCTGAGCAAAACCCACACAGACCCCGTCTTTAGCACCCGCCAATGGCAAACAATGCTCGAAAATGGGCATCCACTGATCCGCGAATGGCTCTGGAGCCCATTGGCGCTAAAATTGGCGCTAAAATCTGAATTCAAAGCAGAGGCCGACAAACTAACTGGGGGAATGGCCGTTCAAAATATGCTGGCCAAACCAGAGCCACAGAAAAAAATCCAGCCCCAACTGCCCCTGATCCCCAGTGGCACAAGTTGGAAAATACAGACGATCAAACATCTGTTGCCGTCAGTGAAAACAGACTAGAGCTGCCCACCGCGCACGGGTTTGTGTTTGGAGAGATAGTCGTAAATCCCATCGCGAATCGCTTTGGCCACGAGGCGCTGGTAATTGCTATTGCTCAATTGCGCCTCTTCTTGGGGATTGGAGAGAAAGCCAATCTCCAACAAAACCGAAGGCATCTTGGTTTTGCGGGTCACAAACAGGCCCCGCTTGCGCACGCGGCGATCGGGGGCTTTGAGTTCTTTGACCAAATATTGGTGCAAAACATCGGCCAATTCTTTGCTCTGGGGTGTGGTGAAATAGGTCTCAATACCGCGCACATGTTCATTATTGGGCGGCATTGAATTGCAGTGGATGCTGATAAACAGATCCGAATTGCGCAAATTGGCCACATCCACACGGGGCTGGAGCAAGACCTCCATATCTTCGGCGCGGGTCAAAATGACCTTAAACTGGTCATTTTCGAGGTAGCGTTTGAGGTATTCCGAGACAGCCAGGGTGACCTCTTTTTCGCGGGTACCGCCTTTGCCAATGGCTCCGGGGTCGTTGCCGCCATGCCCGGCATCAATCACAATAAAGGCCCTGCGGCTGTCTGGCGGCAAAAGGGGTGCGCGATCTTTTTCTCGGGCCTGCATCACAATCTCGACATAGCGATCATGGGTGCTGTACTGAAAATTGGCCTCCCCTTTGAGATCAAAGACAAAGCGAATATCTGTGTTTTGCTGGCGATTAACCGGAGCCATGCGAATCTGGGTCAAATTGCTACTGGATTGAATTTTGCGCAGATCTTCGCGCTGGGTCAGCACCGTGCCCAGGGTATCCATCACCAGCCGGTGGGGCTTTTCGAGGGCGTAGATCTGGTAATCAAAGTGGCGGTTGGTGTGAATGCGCACCCGTGTGACCTGTTGATCCATTTCCATGATTTCGATTTCGTCGAGCTGGGCCAGATTTTTGGAAGAGGCCAGCACCAGAAACTGAATTGTGCAGCTGTTTTCTTCGCTAAAAGGCACAATTTCAACATCGTCACGGGTGAGTTTAAATTGAATCTCAACCCGATCGCTGCTATTGGCAATTTGCACATCGCGGAAGAGGTTGGAGCTGAGTTCGGGGCGTTTACCCGTGATACTGCTGCGCACATTGTAAAGGGTGACGGCATAGCGTTTTTCTTCGGCATCCAGCTTGCGAATCTCGGGGTAAAGGGGGCCCGAGCCAGTTAAATGGAGATTGTTATTGCGCACTTCAATTTGGCGCAGTTCAGCCGCCTGGATCGCCGCCAATTGCAGGGGCGGCGGATCGACTTTAAACACTTTGTGGGCCGAAGATCCGCCCCGCAGACGGGGTTGAATCCAGGTTTGAAAACCCTGGCTCAGTGCTTCTGTGCGAATGGCTACGTCCACTTCGGGCTGAACATCAAGCACCATACGCACAGCCGGGGGATTGCTACTAAATTGGCTGATCCGCACCTTTTCCACACCTGGAATCTGCGTAGCGAGTTCATCGCGCACCTTGGGAAAAACCGCATCGGGCAAATCGATTACAACTTTGCGGCCCATTTCGCGGGGCAGGTATTGAATTTGCGGCAGGGGGCGGGCGCTGGAGACAAAGCCCAACATTTGTTCTTGGGAATTGTACTGCAATTGCTGAATCACAGAGGCCACAAGCGCTTGGGCCTGGACCGGCGCCGCAAAAGGCCCAAAAGATGTCAAAGGCACAAATCCAAAAATAACCAGCAAGGCAATTGCTCCCCAAAACCGAAAAGGGCGGGGCGCAGCAAGGCGAAGGGGTAAATTATCCCAATTGTTTTTCATTCTTTTCAGACCTGATCCTCTGGGTATTTTATCCTGTCTCCCAACAGGGAATCTGTGAGGGGGGTACCCCTGACTTAGGATGGCTCCGCAGGCAGGCGGATCTCCAATTTGGCGCCAACTTCAATTTTGTGCTGGCGAAACCAGCCCTGATTCATTTCCAGGGCGTAGAGGGCGGGAGAGAGAGAGACATGGGTATTTTCATCCAGGGGCATCATGTCCTGGATATCCACGATTTTGAACTCTGAATTTAGAAAAGCAATGCTCAGGGGCAGATAGGTGTTTTTCATCCAAAAGCCCAAGCGCTGCTCTTGCTCAAACACAAACAACATGCCTTGATCGGCAGGCATCGTCTTGCGAAACATCAGGCCTTTTTGCTGTTCTTGATCGCTGCGGGCGAGTTCGACCTGCAGAGCAACCTCGCCAAAACGCGCGGGCAGCAAGACAGGACTGGCAGCTGAGGGTGCTACGGAAGCTGGCAGAGAGGCTGGCAAGGGAGTCGAAGAGACCTGATTGACGATCGGTGAGGCCGAGGGGGCAGCCTGTTGAGAGCGGGCGTCGACAGAGACACAGGCCGTCAAGATATTCAAGACCGAAAAGCCCAAAACCAAGCCAGACAAAGAGCCCAAAGGCCAAAGCCGCGATGATTTTTTAGAAAAATGCAACATCCCCTTATTTAAGCAGGTTGAGGACCATTTGTGCCAGTGGTTTGCGCCAAAAGCCTGACTATCTCAGCATTTGGGTTTGTCCAATCAGCGGGCAAAGCTTGACGAAAGATCCGCAAGGACGGATACCAAGGTGTCTCGCTGCCTCTACTTGGCCAGAGCCAGGGGGCAGGCTCAGGCAAAAGCAGGCAGGTCGGCAACCCCAGCGAGGCAGCCAAATGGGCCACAGCAGAATCGACCGAAATGACCAGATCCATCTGTAACAGGTGTTCTGCCGTCTGGGCAAAATCCCCAAGCTGATTGCCGAGGTCACCCAAACCAGACGGCAGACTCCCCGCCTCTAGATCTGGCTGAAAGGCATAAAAACACAGCTTGGGAAAAGCCGTGATCCAAGACTGAATGAGCTTAAGCGGAAAGGCTTTGCGCATTTGCAATTCACGGTAATTTGCAGTTTGCGACGCAGCGTGGGAGGCCTGACGGCCTTGCCAGACCAACCCCACCTGTTTGATATTTCCAAGAGAAAGTGCAGATGAGCGAGTGTAAGATCTTTTCCAGGGAGGCAAGACCGCAATCTCTGCGGTCTGGGAAACCCCCAGCCGCTGAGGCAGACTGAGCAATGGCAAAAGATACTCACAGACCGGGAGCGGCTCCCCCTCTGGATGCAAAGTCAGGGGCAAATCCAACTGGGCCGCCAAAGGCTGCAGCGCTCTTGGCAGTTCCAGAATGACCTCATCCGCCAGCTCACAGAGCCGGGGTAAAAAACGCCAAAACTGAATCATATCGCCATAGCCATATTCCGCTTGGATCAAAATCCGCTGACCGCTTAGCTTTTGGCCCTGCCAGCGGGGACGATGCCCTGCTTTGAAACGGCTTTGGGGCTTCTGCAAACGCCATTCCAAATGTTGAAATCCCTCACGCCAGGCCCCCCGTGCCAAGAGCAACACCCCCAAATTAAAATGGGCAGCGACCCAATTCGGAGCCCGTTTTAACAATTCGCGATAAACCCGCTCAGCCTCAGCGTTTTGTCCTGCCTGCTGAAGTGAAAGGGCCTGCTGGAAAGCCCCCTCAGGGTCGCTTGGCGCTGAGTCTAAAGCCAATTGCTCTGCTTCCACCAAGTGATAAATTCAGTGGTGGCATCCAAGAGCGACTGCCGGGGCTGATAGCCCAAACGCGCGCGGGCCTTTTCGATATTCAGGGTTTGACTTTTGGCGAGCATACAAACTGTGTAGCGGGTCAAAGGAGGCTCTTTATAAGCCGGGTCGAGTGTGGCTGCGCTTTCCAGAGCCGCAGCCAGCGAAAAAGCCAAGTGATAGGGAAGATGGCGGGTATCCAGTGTGAGTCCAAGACGGTCAAAGGCCATCTGCAAAAATTCCCAGAGTTTAACAGGCTCTCCGTTGGTGATATTGTAAGCCTCACCCAGGGCCTCTGTGGGTGCGTTCAGGCAGAGTATCAGGGCGTCTACCACATTTGAGACCGCCGTTAAATCCACCCAGTTTTGGCCTTTGCCAATGATACGTAGACGGCCCTCTTTGTGGGCCCGCAGCAGGCGGGGCAAAATCACCGTGTCGCCCGATCCAATTAAGGCCCGGGGGCGAATCATGATCGTTTCAAGACCGGCTTGGGTTGCTGCCCGCACCCGCTCTTCGGCCAAAAATTTGGTGGTTGCATAAGCATTGGCAAATTTGCTCGGCAAGGGGTCTGATTCTTTGACATCTTCGCGGTCGCGGTATTCGACATAAATGCTGGGGGTCGAGACATGCACCAAACGGCGAATCTGATTCTGCTTGCAGGCCGCAATCACCGACTCTGTGCCTTGTACATTGGCGGCGTAAAAATCCGCATATTTGCCCCAGGGCGAAGACAGGCCCGCGGTGTGAATCACAGCTTCCACCCCTTGAGAAATGCCGGCCATAAAGTCGGCATTTTCGACCGAACCCCCTTCAAAGGCAATCCCCAGATGGCGGATTTTTTCGGCCATGGCGGGATTACGGCCTGTTGCAATGACCTCATGCCCCTGTGCTTGCAAGACTTGAATCAGGCGAAAGCCCAAGAATCCCGTGGCACCCGTTACCAGAATTTTCATCATGCGCTCCTTTGTTTGGGCCAATGGCCATTCCATTCAATATCCAGGGTAGAAGCTGAGAGCAGATCGGTTTTGTGTTTGCGCGATCGGCGCCAGGTTTCAAACATCAGCTGAAACTGGGCCCAAAAGGGCTGCAGATCATCTGCGCGAAAAACCGCATCATCGGCCTGTTGCATTTCGGCCCACAGGGTCTGAAAGGATTTTAGACTGCGTACCTGCGGCATGGCAAAGAGCCACATCGCAAAGGCCACCATGCGGTTGCGATCACCCCCAGGTCGATGCACAGGGCCCGCGTCTCCGGGGGCAAATGCTTGGTTCAAGCCATCCTGGGGCTCAAACAAGAGTGTGCCTGTGGTGGCGCGGGGATTGCATTCAATCGGCCAATAGCGGCCCTCGCTGTAGATAAAATCAAAGGCGATTTGCCCGGTATAATCCAGACCATCCACAATTTTGGCGACAATCTGCTCAATTTCGGGCACGCTGACGGACTCAAAATAAATCGTCGAGCCCTGCCCAACACAATGCACACTGGCATAGACGCAGTGGGCCCGAATTTTTCCGGCACGGGCCACCGTATATGAACAGAATTGCTGACCTGGCAAAAAGCGCTGCACGACCCAGGCCTGTTCGGGACTGGGCTGGACTTCAGTCAGGGCCTGCTGTAAAGGCTGATTGATCAAGACATGGCTTGAAAAGCGCGAGAACTCAGCTTTGAGCACATATTGGGGGTATTCCGCCAAAGCGGCTTCCAATTGCGCCGAAGTCTCAACCCGGACCGTCTCTGGTGCCGAAAGTTTAAGTCCACCGAGAATCTGCACAAATTGGTATTTGCTGTGTAAATTGGTCAAGACATCGATCGTCGAGGTAAAGACCTCACAGTGTTTTTCCAGGGTTTGCTTCCAACGCGAGACATAAAAAACCTCTTCGCAGGTGGGGATCAGCAATTCAATCCGGTATTCCTTGAGGTATTGCTCCAGCGCGGCCACAAAAGCGGCGCTTTCCTGAGCCGGTGGCGGCACCTTCAGGCTTTTTTGACAAAAGCGTGAGGCACCCGCCAAATTAAACGGGATGCTTTCAGCCACATAGGCCCGCGTGCCATGAGCGGCAAAGAGGCGCAAAAGCGCCAAGGTGGCTGGGCTGCGCCCCCCTGTAAACAGCACACGTTCCAAGGGGAGTTTAGTAGACAAAAACCAGCCCACCCAACGACAAACCTGCACCCGTACCCAGCAGACAGACCCGATCCCCACGCTTGAGGCGTTTTGATTCAATCGCATCACAGAGTGCCATCGGAATCGAAGCAGCAATACAATTGCCATGGGTTTCAATATTGCTGACAAATTGGGCATCACTCAACCGAAAAAAGGCCTGGGCCTTTTCCAAGGCTACACGACTGGCCTGGTGAGGCACAAACAGATCTACTTCTTGCAAAGAAAAATCCAACTCAGCAAAGAGCTTTTTGACAAAGCCCCGCAATTTGCGAAAGGCCATACCCAAAACGGCAGCACCGTTCATGTGAAAGGTATACGCCTCGGCCTCAAAAGGTTCATGACCCGGATGAAAGGCATTGCCGCCCCCCCGCACCCAGGTATAAAAAGCGCCATCGCCATAGGTTTCCATCGCCGCGCTTAAAACCCCTGAAGCTTCGCCCTCGGGAGTCAGACGCACGATCGCAGCAGCCGCACCATCACCCAACAGAGAGGCACTCTCCCATTCGTTATAATTCAGAGACTTCGAAGCCGATTCACTGCTCACGATCGCAATTTGGCGGTAGCGACCACTGCTAAGCAGACACGAAGCCACATCCATGGCCGTGATAAAACTCAGGCAGGTGGCATCCACTGTAAACGAGGGAATACCCGAGTCGCCATGGCCCGCCTCTTTCTGAATCAAACAAGAAGTGTCAGGAATCGGGTAATCATAAGAACCTGCAGCTGAAATAATCAAATCCAGATCTTCGTAAGCCAATCCCCCACGCTCCAAAGCCTGGGCCAAGGCTTTGGCTCCCATGCTGGCATTGCTGTCTTCTTCGACAAAATGGCGAATTGCGACCCCTGATTTCTCCATAATCCAGCCGGGCTCCAGACCCATTTTGGCCTCCAATTCTGAGGCAGTCACCTGATGGGGCGGAAGATATTTGGCCATGCTGACGATCTGTAAGGCTTTTTTCATGATAGTGTCACTCGTTCTCCAGAACTTTTAATATTGGGCTTTTGAGGCATTTAGAGCCATTTTGCATTTAATTTTAACACCCCTGTCTTCAATGCGGATATATCATTACGCGCAAAAGTAAAGAAAGTTATTTATTCCTTAGCAAATAATTAACTATTTATTTCTCTTGGCTTAACCAAACCATAAGAACATTAGCTGAATTTCTCCCGATAAGAAAACTATCCAAACTCAAGTGTAAATGAAAAGAGGATCCCAAATTATGCCGAATTTAACGAATCTCAAATCCCAAGATTACATGGCCCTCACCCGCGCCCTCGACACCAACCGCAATAACCGTGTCGACAAAACTGAAGCCAATATCAGTTGGAATGCACACGCCCAAATGGGCAATGCCAATGGCATTGCTGGCACCCGTGAAATGGCCACCTCACTCGAAAAAGGCGATGTCTTTATCTCCCGCCTGAGCCCCGAAACCGCTGATAAAATTGCCGATTATTTCTCCAAACGCAACGAAAATTTTGATCGCCCCGTAGCTGAATGGGTTTCTGATGCCTGGATCTCCAAAGAAGACTTTGCAGCCAGCCCCGAAGTGCTGCGTGCTGTCGATGTCAATGGCGACAACCGCATCAGCCGCAAAGAATTTGCCGAAGGCTTGGTTTCCGGTAGTTTGACCCTGGGACAAGCCAGCCAAACCAGCCACAACCCTTTTAAAGAGCCTGTTCCCAGCAATCCCTTTAATTCACCCAGCAACGATCCCTTTAAACCCCAGCCCACTCAACCCCGTCCCGTTCAGCCCAGCAATCCTTTTAACGAGCCATTCTCAACTCCGTCTTCTGAGCGTGATTCAGGTGCTTACATGAAGCTCGAAATGGTCCGCAGCATGAGCTCTGACTACGAAAAAGGTCAGATTCTCGGCAAAATGGTTGGCCAAGGTGATATGTCCACCCGTGAACAGATGATGTTAATTGAAACCATCAGCAAATCCATCAGCTCTGACTATACCCAAACCGAATTGCTCAAGAGCTTGGCCAAAAACCCCAGCCTGCGCGACGAGTCCGTGATCAAATTGGCCAAGTCTGTCCGGGAAATGGGCTCAGACTTCAACAAAGGTCAGATCCTTGGCAATCTGATTCAGACTCAACGCCTCTCTCCCCAGGCCCAACAGTCTGTGATGATCAGCATTGGCACCATCGGCAGCGAATATACTCAGGTTGAAAGCTTCAAGAGCCTGATTCGCGGTCAACGTATGGATATGCCCGAAAAAGAATTCCTGATGCGCCAAGTGGGTCAGAACTTCAGCTCTGACTTTAACAAACGCCAAGTCTATGACGCCCTGATGAAATAGACTCGGCTCTGATAAAAGACTGACACAACACAAAGCGGGCCTCAAATGAGGCCCGCTTTTGATTGAGAAAAATAGTAAAAGCTATACTGTGGCTGCAAAAGCCTGATCGACAGCCTGTTTCAATTCACCGCTTTCAAACATTTCACGGGTGATATCACAGCCACCAACAAATTCGCCGTTGATATACAATTGCGGAATTGTGGGCCAATTGGAATACTGTTTGATGGCTTCGCGCTTTTCCTGATCAGCCAGAATATTTACAGAGGCATAGGGCTGCCCGACTTGATTCAAGATTTCGATCACAGTATACGAAAAGCCGCACATGGGCTGTTCGGGAGTGCCCTTCATATAGAGCATCACTTTGTGGGTTTTGATCTCTTCTTCAATTTCTTTGATCACATCACGGGACATGGCAGTTCTCCTTCAGAGAGATTATTTAGGGGTGGCAATTTTCAAATGCCGTAATAGGCATCAGCGGGACGGCTCAATTCAGCAGGCGCAACGGCCCAGGTTTTCATCGAGAGGGCGTGAATGGGTTTGCCGTCACCAATTAAGTGATTGAGCAGTCCGTACACGGCCTGCTGTTGGCGGACCCGGGACATGCCCTCAAAACCTGACCAGACCACATTTACTTCCAGATGATCGCCTCCGCCCGTAAAATCGCGGATAAACACCTGGGCATTTTCCAATTGGCTTTCGATGATCTCTTTGACTTGCTGAGCAATCATGGGCAACTCCCGAATACATTGATAATCACAGGTTCAGGGTAACACAGACGCCACAAAACAGACAAGATAGTCGGAATTGTCTGCAACGGGATTTGACTCCCCATCAGCAACAGGCTTCTATTGCTCGATTATTTCCCAACGGGAGGCTTGCCACCGCCGCCGAGCTGCTGGGTCAAAAAGTCGCCCCACTTGCTCAATTGGGACGGGTTCTTGCTGCCACCCAAAATGGCTGAAATGCTCAACCGAGGCACAGGATTAAAAATCGACTCGGCTTTCTGTGACAAGGTCACGAACTCAACTACTTTCGCATCACCTGGCAAACCATCGCGGGCGACCACCGCCAAGGCGCTCACATCTTTGAGCTGACCGTCTTGGGCAAAGATACTCTTGCGCAAAATCTCAGCGTATTCTGCCACGGCTGTGGCCAGCTTAAACGAAGGAGAGGCATTGGAAAAAGACTGTAACTCACTCGTCAAAACCGTTTTGCTGGTCTCGCGCACCCGGTCATTTTCGTCCACATCTTTGTAACGCACCGTGACTGTCGCGACATTGCTCTCTTTGACCTCGTCCTGAAAGCGGACCTCGTAGAGCGCCGTCACGCTGTGATTTGAGCCCACCTCTCCGGCATCGACGGTGTCGTTGCGAAAGTCTTCATCGCGGATATCCCGGTTTTCGTAGCCCAACAAGCGGTATTGCACCACCACGTTGGGGTTAAAGTCCACCTGAATTTTCACGTCTTTGGCAATCGTCTGCAAGGTGCCTGTCAGGTTCTGCACAAAGATCCGCTGGGCTTCGTTGATATTATCCACATAGGCATAGGTACCATCGCCCTGATTGGCCAATTGTTCCATCAGGGTGTCGTTAAAATTGCCCATGCCAAACCCAATGGTCGAGAGTGCAAGGCCTTTGCCTGCCTCCTGTTTGATCCGGGCCAAAATGGCTTCGGGGCCTGTGGCGCCAACATTGGCCACGCCATCGGAGCAGAGGATGATGCGGTTGCTGGCATCGGTTTGTAGGGCCTTGCCGGCCTCTTCAAAGCCTTTGAGCAGGCCCGCTTCGGCATTGGTCGAGCCCTCAGGGCGCAGGGTGGAGATGGCGTTGAGAATGCTCTGCTTTTGGTTGGTGTGCGCCAAGAGGGTGCGTGCTTGGGAGCCGTAGATGACAATGCCAACCTTGTCATTGGCATTGAGCTGATTGACGAGCAAAAACAGGCTCTGTTTGACCAATTCGAGCCGGTTTTGCAAATTCATAGAACCCGAGACATCGATCACGAAGGTCAAAATTGCGGGCTTGCGGTTGCGGGCC
>JBIKWL010000209.1:0-7013 GCA_044356335.1 Candidatus Sericytochromatia bacterium | reverse complement strand
AGCCAGCCCAGATCCCTTTGCCAGTATCATTCGAAGAGGTCAGGTGGTGGGAATGCAGTTTCATCCCGAAAAGAGCCAAGCAGCAGGTCGAAAACTGCTCAAAACTGTCATAGATGGTTTGGTTCATGCTTAAAAAACGCTTGGTTGGTGTGGTGACTGTAAAAAATGGTTGGGCAGTTCAGTCCTTTGGCTATGGGCGCTATTTGCCTTTGGGCAAACCTGAATGTCTGGTCGAGAATCTCGATCGCTGGGGTGCTGATGAAATCTTGGTACAGGTTATCGATCGTTCAACGCAAGGTTTGGGGCCCGATTTCGACTTATTAAAACAGCTGAGTGTCATGGGTTTGTCGACCCCCTTGATCTATGCTGGAGGGATTCACAGTCAATCAGACGGCATCCAGGTTATTCAGTTGGGGGCTGATCGCTTTGTGCTAGATACGCTTTTGCACACTGCCCCTGAGACTGTAATTGCACTTTCAGAACAATTGGGATCACAGGCACTGATAGCCTCTTTGCCCTTGACATGGCAATCGGAACAGTTGTTTTGGTATGATTACCACCTCAAGACTTCACACCCACTTTCGCAAGGGGTTTTGGCGCTTTTGCAGACCCGTGTTATTTCGGAAGTGCTTGTCATTGATTGGCAAAACGAAGGGCAGGCCAATTGCTTTGAGCCTAATCTCATCTCAGCATTTCCATTTAAAGAAATACCTTTAATTGCTTTTGGTGGGTTAAGTGAGACAGATCAAATTCGTGAAATACTATCTTTTTCTCAAGTTTCTGCTGTGGGAGTCGGCAATTTCCTGAATTACCGTGAACATGCCGTCCAAAAAATGAAAGAATCATGTCTGGGTTTGCCACTAAGACCAGCCAATTACGCATCAAGGTTTTTAAACAACAGCGATGGCTAAATTACAATTTTGCAAACGGTGTCTCTATACTACGGCCCATCCCTTGGGGCTGGTCTTGGATCAAGCGGGGATTTGTTCTGGTTGTCGCATTCACGAAGAGAAAGACAGCTTAAATTGGGATGAGCGATGGGAGATGTTGGAAAATCTGGTCCAACCTTACCGCAGTCCCGATGGCAAAAACCACGATTGTATTATTCCTGTGACGGGAGCCCAAGACTCTTACTATATGGTCTTTTTGGCAAAAGTCAAATTGGGCTTAAATCCGCTTTTGGTCAGCTACAATAAATATTTTAATACCCCTTTGGGGATTCGCAATCTCGCCAACCTGCGCATCCGTTTCAATTGCGATATACTCTATCAAAACGTCAATCCAATTTCTGTAAAAAAAATTACCCGCAGCAGTTTGCGCCAATTTGGCAGCATTTATTGGCCGATTTTAGCGGGTCACACTGTTTTCCCTGTACAAACAGCCGTGCGTTACCAGATTCCATTGATCCTGTGGGGGGCCCACCAGGGACTCGAACAGGTGGGCATGTTTTCGCATCAGCACGCGGTTGAAATGACCCGCCGCTACCGCAAAGACCATGACCTCATGGGGCACGAAGCCGATGATCTGCTCTCGATTTTTGATACCTTAACTGAAGCAGATATTTGGCAATTCCGCTATCCCGAAGACCGCGACTTAAATGCCGTCGGTGTGCGCGGGCTGTATTTGGGCAATTTTGTGCGCTGGGATCCCAAGGCCCAACATGAACAGATGATGGCGGAATACGATTACCGTACAGCCCGTTTTGCCCGGACGTTTGACTGTTATGATTATGTCGATTGCTTTAATTACATGGATCTCCATGATCTACTCAAACTATACAAACACGGTTATTCCAAGGTGACAGACCATGCCTCCCGCGAAATCCGCTTTGGCCGCCTAACACGCGCCCAAGGATTGGCACTTGTGCACCAATACGAGCAGGCGCCGCTGCAGTATCTCGACCTGTTCTGTGAGTGGTTGGGTGTGACCCCTTTGGCCCTGCAATTTATCTTAAACCAGCACAGAAATCCCTTGTTTTGGCCCGAGATAGAACACCGAAAATGGCATTTTGAGGGCTGGAGCGTTCAGCAACCGGACTCAGCATCTGCAGAGCTTGAAGAAGAGGTAAACAGGGGGAATCAAAACCCTATTTTCACTGCCAATGATAAATTGGAATACAACCGGCAAGCCAAATATATTACCTTTGGCAAAGGCTGGCCCTAGTGAAAATACTGGGCTTTGGCTTGGTGTCGTCGTCGCCCATAAGTCCAATGCAAGTACCGCTAACACAATGGGTTGTTCGATGCCTTCAAGCCAAAGCCGGAGTTTTCGATCTTTGCCATAGACTTCATCACCCTTGAACCATGACAGTTTCACTCCGGCGGTAGAAGCTCTTTCAAACATCTTCCGACTTAACTGGGGTTTTTTAGCAAATGTGACAAAATCAGGAACGCCTGCTCGTTGGCGTCTTTTCTTATCTTCGGCCAATTCCTTAGGTAAAAACAGCTTGCGAGCAATGAAGGCATGCCCTCGACTGCTTGCATAGGCCAAAAATACTCCAAATTTCTAGACCTACCTCTTGAAGAGATAGCGAGGTTTCATGCCCATTTAACTACGCAGCAGAAACAACAGCTACCCTTCGTTGCCACCTCTTTTTGAGCTGAGAACTTATGACTGTTGAGAGCAATTATGAATTGACTAGGGCTCTCAGTCTTTTCTCGTTTTTTGCACAAACGGGATGATACTTAACCATGTAATCGATTAACTCTACTCTTTTGGCTTTAATCATTTCTGCCATATCCTCGGTAAAATCATGTTTTGCCTCTATTGGCCAAATGTATGGATGGGTTAGAAGCTGTATTTTATTATATTTTTTTTGCTCAAATATTTTGCACACGCAGCCTTCGTACCACCCTTGACTATCGGACAAATATTTGATGTCAGAAAAATAACGTTTTTCATAAGTATGTTCCATTCCATCCACTGATTTGTTAAGTACCATTTCAGTAAATATATGAGGGTTATGAAAAGAGATAATTTCACAAGGTTCAATATTGGTCAAAACTTTAAAAAGTTCTTTCTCTTCTTTACATTGGGCAACAACATTTTCCCACTTTACTTTTGGGTTCCATGACAAATCCAGATGAAGACCAATGTGATGGCCAATCTTCTTCAGTTGATGAACAACTTCATATACCCTTCTATCACGGATATTGTATATTTCCGAATTAATTAGGAAGAAATAATAGGCTTTTATGCCTAAATCAGCTTCAATTTTAGCTTTTTCTAATGCGCGAAGTGGAGTATAATCAACATCGTGCCTTAATACACAAATTTTCCCATCTGTATTTTCTATATCATCATATTTCACAAATTGATAATCATTATCAAGTGCTGTTTTCAATATTTTCTGATAGTGATTTAGCGAAAAATTACAATCTATTCTTTCCATGTTCTCATTTTTAGGTTTAGAATACATCTGTATCTCCCATTGAAATATGCCAATTTGAGAAATCACTTACTTTATTAAAATCAAATTCTTTGTCGTTCATGTTTAATACTAACCATCGTGTCAATCCGGTTTGCAGCGAGTATCCGCAATTACTCAAATAGGAACTTAATTCAGCATTTGGCTGGCTCCAAGTTGAAGAAATCTGAATATTTTTCTCAATCCCAAATTGAATAAAATGATTTACAATATCTTTTACTGGAAATCCATGGTCATAAAAATAATCTATGAGGTGAGCATACCGATCACCACTTCCGTGTTGAAAAAGCTTAATGATGGAGACAGCAGATTTAGCCTCATTCGTTAATCTGAAAGCAAAATACCCCTTTCTTGGGTTTTGAAAGTATCTCCAATTTAAATAATCAACACTTCGATCAATTGCGATTTTCGGAGTTTGGCAATAATTCCGCCAAACCACTTCATCTTGAACGCCAAATTCCATTATCGTTTCAATATCTGAACTGAATGATATTTGTTTTAAATTTCTTGGATCGTCACAAATCCAAAGAGGAATTCTATGAGGGCATTTCCAATTCTTTTTAATAAATCCATTATGTGAATTCTCGTTAGGAAATGTAAAATTCAACGGAAACAATTCTGATTGTAAAAATTCATTTGCACGATCTGATAGCCTTGAATAGAGACCTAAACCACGATAATCAGGGTGTGTAATGACATCTTGAACCCTCCAACTATTTTCTATGTTGTTGAACAAATTTAATTGATGTGGGATAGCTGTGTAATTAGCAATAACATTTCCGTTGTGTTTTGCAACCCAGCTTTTTGCAACGCCAGAAGGGTTGTTGTAGTACTGCCATTGAATAAATTCTTTTGACCAACCTAGAGCAGGATACTCACGCATTAAAAATCCCAACAGATTTTTATGCTCCTCTTCATTGGCTTCTACTATTTCGATGTCCATATTTTTCAAATTCATGTTTTTATTTTGCACCTTAACGACTGTGTTTAGTTATTGTGCTTTTACCATTTTCTCTCTTTATATTCAAAAACGCGTCAATTATCATTTTTCTGTTTAACGCTCCACTTGACCTGCGCTGCAAAGCAAGTTTTGATGTCCAAAGGGTACAGGTTGAAGCGGATTATAGACAGGCGAGACGGGAAAATGGCTGTGCCAGCCAGGCGTTATCGAGTGCCGCTATCTTTTTTTTTAGTAAACCCTGTGTATTTGCAAATAACTTCTGAATCTACGCCATTCACCATAGCATTCTGGCAAGTCCCGCTAGGGAGAACCCGTTCGGGCTATCCACATGACTGCATTTACAAAGCGGTAGCCATAGGCAAGCTTATGAACCTTATGGATAGCGACTGCAAAGCTTGGCGATTATCAAAAGCGGGTCTGCCACACGAACTATTTCGCCCAAAGAGCAAAGATTCAATCTTAGCCCATTGCTCATCACTCAGTTTATAAGGCCGTGGCAGGTTCATTTTCTTCTCCTTTTGCAAGTAAAAATGATTATACAACAAATTTCATATTTTGACGACACGAGTGATTACTACAATTTTTCAACCCTAGAAGACGTTTTCTTCCTAGCTTACATCTTTAAATGCGGCTATCGAACTAGCGGTTTGTTTCCGGGTTTTGGCCTGTTTTTTTCTGCATAATCACAGGCGCCAGAATTTCTGCCCGTTCCCAATCAGCCTGCGTGTCGATGTCTTGAACCCGCCACCGGGGAATATGAATCGGCAAAGAGTGACGTGCAAAAATTGCTTGCGCACTCAGCCAGGCCTCAGGACGCCCCCAATAAAATTGGCCTGCGTCGTGTAAAGCCTCAGGTAAATCTTGCGACCGAGTCGTAAAATACTCAGGAAAAAACATTTCCAACCCACCATCCGGATGCGCTTGAAATGAACGGAAAATGGGAGCCGCATAATCGGTGGCGGAAAAAACATAGGACCAGTCGCCTGTGTCCAAAGCTTCAGAGCCAGAAATCAGATCACCGAGATCAATAAACGGGGCTGTGGCGTAAATACAACAGACGGCCTCCAACAACCAGCCTTGATCTAAAGCCCATTGGGTGGCATGGGCGATCACTTCAGTCGTTCCTGCATAGTCATTGGAAAGAGCCTCTGGTCGAAGAAACGGAACACTGGCACCATAAGCTCTGGCCATTTCGGCAATTTCCAGGTCATCGGTTGATACCAATATCTGTTCAAAGAGCTGGGATGCTTGCGCAATTTCAATCGACCATGCGATCATGGGTTTTCCGCAAAAGAGCTTGATGTTTTTACGGGGAATGCGTTTGCTGCCACCCCGGGCAGGAATAACAGCTATTTTCATGTCTGAATTACCGATTTAAGCGCTTTTACGACTTGGTCTTGTTGGCCTTCACTTAGGCCAGGAAAAATAGGCAAAGAAATTGCTTCTGAGTAGTATTTCTCAGATTCTGGACAGTAGCCAGTTTGAAAGCCCTGATTCTGATAATATGGCTGGAGATAGACAGGGATATAATGTTTATTCACGCCAATGCCAGCATCTCTTAAATCAGAAAATACCGCAGAATGAGATTTTTTCTGATTGGCACTTTGGAGGCGAACAATATACAAGTGCCAGCCGGAATAACTGTCAGGGTGCTGCCAAGGGGTTTTGACAGGAACGTTAAGCAATAGGGAATCATAACGATGCGCGATAGAATGCCTTTTCTCCATAAATTCACCCAATCGCTGAACCTGGCTTAAGCCCAAGGCTGCCTGAAGATCTGTCATGCGGTAATTGAATCCCAGTTCTATTTGTTGATAGTACCAAGGACCATCTGGAGCATGGGTCATTTCTTCACTCTCACGGGTAATGCCATGGCTGCGCAATCGCTCCATTCGTTTCGCGAGTTCAACGTGATTGGTGAGTGCCATTCCCCCTTCGCCAGTGGTGATAATTTTAACGGGATGAAAACTGAATACGGTGATATCACTGTAGCGACAATTGCCGATCGGCTCTCCTGCATACTTCCCACCAATCGCATGGGAAGCGTCTTCGATAATTTTGAATCCGTATTTTTGACCCAAGGCATGGATCTGCTTCATCTCACAGGGCTGTCCACTCAAATGCACAGGAATGACCACTTTGGGTAATTTTCCAGCCAATTCAGCTTGGATCAATTTCGCTTTTAAGGCTTGGATACTGAGATTATAGGTTTCAGGATCAATATCCACAAAATCCACTTCAGCCCCACAATAGCGCGCGCAATTGGCGCTGGCGACAAAGGTTATGGGACTCGTCCAAGCAATATCTCCAGGCCCCAAACCCACTGCCATACAAGCGATGTGTAGTGCTGATGTGGCACTGTTCACAGCCACTGCATAATTGGCATGACAGATCTGGGCTATATATTTTTCAAACTGCGCGATGACAGGTCCTTGTGTCAGAAAATCCGACTTTAAAACCGCAATAACAGCTTGAATGTCTGATTCATCAATATTTTGGCGACCATAAGGGATCATTTCGAAAAATTTTGACCATTCTTAAACATGAATAAAAAAGAGACGTTGTATGCCTCAGTTTTGGCACAGATACAGTATACAGGAGGAGAGCCAAGCATAGTCAAGGGAC